>DASQFA010000046.1:0-21068 GCA_035633375.1 Rubrivivax sp. | reverse complement strand
CTCGGAGGAGCGCGCGGGCCGAGGCTGGCGAGCAAGCGCATCCGCTCGTGTCCCCCGACCGCGCCACGCATGGCGCGGTCTCCTCCTTTACCTCCCGGATGCGCTTGCCCACCATCCTCGGCTTGGCACCGCCCCGACGCTCTAGAAGCCGCGAACACCACCATCCTTAACGCCATGACTGGATGGGTCGTTGCGGCGCGCGTGTAGCGCTGACTGGCGCAAAGCCCACAGCCTGGCGCAGGTGTTGGGGCTCGAACCCGAACTGTGCAGCGGTGCGCCAATGGGAGCGTGGCTGTTCACAGCGCTGGAATGGCAAACGCGGTGCCAGCCGAGGATGAGGGGCAAGCGCATCCGGGAAGTAAAGGAGGAGCCCGGGCCACTTGTGGACCGGGCGGGGGACATGGACGGATGCGCTTGCCCCTCGTCCTCGGCCCGCGTTAACCATGAATACCCGGGCGGACAATAAGACAGCCATGCGCCGCAAGCAGCCTACGCCATTTCTGCGTTTGAGTGCATTTGCGCAGAAGGAGGCTTTTCGAGCCACGCCAGCAGATGCGTGCGCAGCCAAGGCAGCGCGTTGAAGACACCATACAGCCCCGGGTGCCAGCGGCACACCGTTCGCGCCAGCGGCGGTGCCAGCGTCACCCGCTGCCGCGTCGTCACCGCGCCGGGGAACAATTCGCACACGCGCCGCAGAGGCACGCCGCGCACGTCCGGGTTGCGCGGGTTGTCGAGCGTGAAGTCGTACCACAGCACCGCGCCGCCGGGCTTCAGCCACGCCCACATCGCATCGGCCAGGCGCTGCTGGTAGGCGTCGTCGAGCAGGGACGAAAACACGGTGGAGACGAAAACGATGTCCAGCGACTGCGCCGCCACCGGGGCCTGCAGCGCATCGCCTTCGCTCAGCGCCAGCGCCGCAGGCAGCACCGCGCGCGCCATTGCCACGCGCTCGGGCAGCAGCTCGATGCCGCTCAGGTGCTGCGGTGCAAAGCCCAGGCGCAGCATCTCGAGCAGGTTGCCGCCGGCGCCGCAGCCCACCTCCAGCAGGCGCAGGCTCGACAGGTCGCGCAGGCCGGCGCGCGCGAAAAGCCGCAGCATCGCGCGCTGCCGTTCCTGCACCGATTGCCAGACCTCGGGCCGCAGCATGCTGTAGCGCTCGAGCGCCTGGCGGCGCGCATAACGCTCGGCAATCGCCTCGGCTTCGCGTTCGGCACTCACTGCGCGACTCCTCGCGCCGCGCGCTGAGGGATGAACGCTTCGAAGCGGCGGCGCGCGCTCACCCGAGGGCCTCGATGAAGCGCCGCGCCAGCACGGCATAGCTGTGGTGCGCGCGCACGAACTCGCGCCCGCGCCGGCCCATCTCGCGGCGTTCCTCCAGGCTCAGCGCCGCCAGCTGGCGCAAGCCGGCGGCCACTGCAGCCGGCGCCTCGGGCGCCACCGTCAGGCCGCAGCCCGCCTCGGCCACTGGGTCGTTGCCGGCATCCACCGAATGCAGCACCGGCACGCCGGCCATCATGTAGTCCATCAGCTTGTTCGGCGCGATGCCGAAGCGGTAGATCGGCACCTGTTGCCAGCCGATGTAGGCGATGTCGATGGCCGCCAGCAGCGTCGGGATCTGCGCCTTCGGCACCGGCGCCAGCAGCGTGACGTTGTCGAGTTCCTCCTCGGCCACGCGGCGCACCAGGCGCGCCTTTTCGTGGCCGTCGCCGACCAGGATGAACTGCAGCGCCACGCCGCGCAGCAGGGCCGCAGCATCGAGCAGCGCATCCAGCGCGTTCGGCAAGCCCATCGAGCCGGCATAGCCCACCACCGTGCGCCCCAGCTCGCGCGCCGCGGCCAACGCCTGCGCCACGTCGGCGCGCAGCGGGGGCGGCGCCTGCTGCCAATCGTCCAGCGCGATGCCGTTGGGCACGATGTGCAGCTTGCGCAGGTCCAGGCCGCGCGAGGCCATGTAGTCGTGCACCTTGGGCAGCATCGACACCACCACGTCGGCGTCGCGGTAGGCGGCATCCTCGGCGGCCTGCACCAGCATGATGAAGGGATGGCGGCGCGACATGCCCGAAAGCTCGATCGGGCTCAGCGGCCACAGGTCGTGCACCTCGTACACCAGCTTCGCACCGGCTTGCCGCGCCAGGCGCCGCGCCACCCAGATGTCCATCGGGTAGGTGCTGGAGGCGATGACCACGTCGGGGCGGAACTCGCTCACCAGCCTGGGCGTGTCGGCCCACACCGCGCGCAGGAAGGCCCAGATGTTGCGCACGCGGCCCAGGCCGTTGCCCCGGTAGCGCGGCGTGGCCATCCAGCGGTAGGCGATGCCGTCGATGACTTCGTCGCCCGCCAGCCAGCGCGGCGCGCCCGCCGGGCGTGCGCAACTGGGCTGGCGCGCGCGCACATGCGAGAAGTCGGCCGCCAGCACCTGCACGCCGTGCCCCTGGCGCACCCACTCGCGCGCCAGGTAGTAGGGGCGGAACTCCATGCCGAGCGCCGGCGAGCCGGCATAGTGGTTGACGAGCAGCATGTTCATGGCTGCTGCAGCGCCTGCAACCTGGCCAGGAAGGCCTGCACACTGGGGCCGAACATCGCGTGCTGCTGCACCCAGGCATGGTTGTGCTCGGCGATGGCCTGGCCGCGCTCGAGCAGCGGCTGCAGATCGGCCAGCATGGGCACGGCGCCATTGGTGAGGATCAGGCCGTTTTGCCCGGGCTGCACCAGCTCGCGGTTGGCCGGCAGGTCCGACAGCAGCGGCACGCAACCGTGGGCCATGGCTTCGAGCACCGACACCGACACCGAATCACTTTGCGGCAGGCTCAGGTACCAGCGCGCACGCGCGTAGTGCTCGGCCATCGCGGCGGCGCCCAGGCGGCCGACGAAGCGCACCTGGTCCAGCAAGCCCAGGCTGCCGGCCAGCGCCTGCACCGCGCCCAGGCGCGAGCCCTCGTTGGCCACCACCAGCCGGGCCTGCGGCCACTGCGCTGCGATGGCCGCAAAACACTCGATCACACGCTGCGGCGCGTAGAGCGGCTCCAGGCCGCGGTTGGCGAAGAACAGCGCGTCGTCCTTGTCGGCCGCCAGCGGCGGCAGCTGATCCAGCCCGAAGGCGAAGGTCATGACCTCGCGCGCGCCGAGCTCGCGCATGCGCTGCGCCATGTGCGCCGAATCGCTGGTGCTCAGCGCGCAGGCGCGCAGCACGCGCGTCAGCAGCCAGCGCTGCACGGCGCTGCGCTGCGGCGTGACGAGCACGTCCGAGCCCCAGGCCGAGCCCACCAGCCGCCCGGGCGCGCCGAGCATGGCGGTGGCCAGCCAGGCCAGCGTGCCGTGCGACGTGAGGTAGTGCGCATGGATCCAGTCCGGCTGCACCCGGCGCAGCCAGCCTGCGAAGGCCGGCAGCCTGGCCAGCAGCGCGGCATTGCCACCCTCGAAGTGCGGGCGCGTGCCCAAGGCCAGCCGGCGCTCGGCGGGCACTAGCGCCTCGAAGCCCTTGGCGAAGCCGCGGCTGGACGCCGCCCACAACTCGACCTGCGGCGCCAGCGCGCGCGCCCACTTCAGCAGATGCGGGCTCTCGCCGTCGCCCCAAAGCACCAGGCGCATGGGTGTCACGCCTCGACGCGCCCGGCCCAGGCCTGGTAATGCGCGCGCAGTTCGGGGTGGCGCAGCAGCCAGGCCTCGTCGCTGCTCCGCGTGTCGCCCACCACGACCGCAGGGCGGCCGTCGAGCACGGCAAAGTCGGGGAACTCGCCGCGCACGATGCTGCCGGCACGCACCAGCGTGCCGCGGCCCAGGCGCGTGCCGGCCTCGATCAGCGAATGCGGGCCGACGAAGCTGTAGGCACCGATGTGCACCGGCCCTGCCACCCAGCCAGGACGTTCGCCCTGCCAGCCGACATAAGCGCGGCCGAGCAGGCGCAGCGCGCAGTGCGAGCTGTGCGTGACGATGCTCACGTGGCTGGTGATCTGCACGCCCTCTTCGAGCGTGATGCCGCCGCTGGCTTCGATGAAGTTGAAGGGGCCGATGTACACGTGATCGCCGAGCGTCAGGCGATCTTCGTGCTCGATGCAGCACGACGGCGAGATGCGCGTGTGTGGCCTGGACTGGCCCATCGAAAGCTCGCCGAAGAGCATGCGAAAGTGCAGCGCCCGCGCCAGCCGGCGGCGCAGCCGGTTCACGCGTGCGCGCAGCCACTGGCTCACGGCGCCACCCCGTGCGCGGCGCGCTGCGGCGGCACAGGCCGTGCGACGCGCAGCTGCCGACTCATGTCAACATGGGCGCCGCAGGCGCCGACGCCGGCACCGACCAGGTCGCCAGCTTCCAGAAGAACCAGCCGAAATACGCGCTCATCGCCCCCGACACGGCCCAGCCGGCGGCGTTGAGGCCGCCGAGCGACAGGCCCAGGGCGAGCGCGCCGACGAACAACGCCTGGCCCACCAAGGCCAGCCGCAGCGCCCAGGCCTGCGCGCCCCAGGCCATGGTCACCACCGACAGCGGCGAGGCGACGAAGTGCACGCCGATGTACAGCGCCAGCGCACGCGCCAGCTCACCGGCGTCGCGCCAGCGTTCGCCGAAGGCCGCGGCGAAGGCGGCGGGAGCGAACAGCCACAGCGCCAGCACCAGAGGCAGGGCGGTCAGTGCCAGCAGGCCCATGACGCGGCGCACCGCCGCGCGACTGGCTTCGGTGGCACCGCCGCCAGCCGCCAGCGCCGGATACAGTGCCTGGGACACCGCCCCGCCGACCAGCGTGGCCGGCGCCTTCAGGTAACGCAGCGCCAGGCCCCAGAAGCCGGCCGCGGCGGGGCCCTGCCAGGCGGCGATCAGCGCCACCGCCACGGTGTCCTGCAAAGCGCCCATGAAGGCATGCGGTGTGTTCAGCAGCGGGAAGTCGCGATGCCGGCGCGCCACGCTCGCCAGGGCCGTGCGCGGCAGCTGCCAGCCTTGCGCCAGGCCCGGCCGCAGCAACGCCGCCGCCGCCAGCGCCGCGGCAATCGGCGCGGCGATCAGGCCCCACAGGCCGGCCCCCGCCGCACCCGCCGCCGCCTGCAGCGCGGCGCCACCGCCATGCTGCAGCACGCGGCTCGTGGCGAGTGCGCCGAAGCGCTGCGCGCGCATGGCCGACAAGGTGGCCAGCGACACCAGGCCCAGCGCGCCCACCGCCGCGGGCAGCCACAACGGCCAGACCTGCCCGATCCACAGCGCCCAGCCTAGCGCCAGCAAGGCCGACACGCCGATGGCGCCGAGCAGGATCCAGCGGCACAGCGCCACCAGGCCGAGCGCTTCGTGGTCGTCGCGCGCCATCGGCAGTGCGTGCTCGTAGCGCGCACAGGCCACCACCGCCAGGTTGGCCGCCACTGCGGCGAAGAGGTGGTACAGGCCGAACTGCGCCGGGTCGTACAGCCGCGTCAGCAGCGGGCCCAGCAGCAGCGGCAGGGCCTGTGCCAGGGCGCCGCCAGCCATCAGCGTGAGCGTGGCGCGCAGCAGCGGGGTGCGCCCGGCGCTCATCGTCCCCCCACCCGCGCTGCGCACGTTGCCCGCCGCGGCCTGCCGTGAAGGCACCCGACCCACGCCGCGACCCACGCCGTGCAAGCGGCTGCGCCGGGCCAGCCGCGTCGCGTGGCGCCCTGCCACACGCGCTGCGCTCGGCGAACCCTGGCCAGCGCGCAGGTACGCGCCGGGTGCGGCCGCGCCGCCCGCGCAAGGCAAGCGCCGCAGGCGCTGCGCTGGGGGGTCACTTCAATGCCGCGGCCATGGCCGCAGCCACGCGGTCCTGGTCTGCAAAAGACAGGTCGGCACTCATCGGCAGGCTCAGCACCAGCGCGGCCACCTGTTCGCTCAGCGGGCAATGCGCGGTGGCGGCAAAGGCCGCATAGGCCGCCTGGCGGTGCAGCGGCTTCGGGTAGTGCACGGCGCTCGGAATGCCCTGCGCCTGCAGCCGGGCCTGCAGCTCGGCACGCTGCTCGACGAACACCGTGTACTGGCCCCAGACGCAGTCACGGTCGGGGCGCACGGCCAGCGTGCGCAGCCCAGGCAATCCGGCGAGCAACTGCCCATAGCGTGCGCCCAGCTCACGGCGGCGCTGCAGCTCCCAATCGAAGCGCTCCAGCTTGGCCAGCACCACCGCGCACTGCAGCGTGTCCATGCGCCCACCCACGCCGATGCGGGTGTGGGTGTAGCGCGCGCTTTGCCCATGCACGCGGGTCTCGCGCGCGGCCTGGGCCAGCGCGTCGTCGTCGGTGAACAGCGCGCCACCATCGCCGTAACAACCCAGCGGCTTGCTGGGGAAGAAGCTGGTGGCACCCCAGGTGCTCAGGCCGCAGCTGCGCCGGCCCCGATAGCTGGCGCCGAAGCTCTGCGCCGCGTCCTCGATCACCGCCAGGCCGTGGCGCACGGCAATGGCGTTGATGGCCGCCATGTCGGCCACCTGGCCATACAGGCTGACCGGCATGATGGCCCGGGTGCGCGGCGTGATGTGCGCTTCGATCAGGGCCGCGTCGAGGTGGCAGGTGTCGGCTTCGACATCGACGAACACCGGCGTGGCGCCCAGCAGCACGATCATCTCGGCCGTGGCGGCAAAGGTGAAGGGCGTGGTGATGACCTCGTCGCCGGGCTTCACATCGAGCGCCATCAGCGCAATGAGCAGCGCCTCGGTGCCGCTGGCCACGCTGATGCAGTGGCGCGTGCCGACTAAGCCAGCGAGCCTCGCCTCCATCTCCTGCACCTCGGGGCCCATGATGTACTGGCCGTGGTCGAGCACGCGCTGCATGCGCGCGTCGATGCTCGGCTTGAGCGCCGCATACTGGGCCTTCAGGTCGGTGAAGGGCAGCGGCTGCAGCCGTTCGGGCGCGTTCATGACGGGCTGGCTGCAGCGTGCGCTGCGGCCGGCTGCAAGCGCAGCGTGGCGCCGGCGAGCACATAGCGCTCCCCGGTATGCGCGCACAGCGCCTCGGCCTGGCCCTGCAGCGGCAAGGGCAGCCGCTCGCCGTGGCGGCTCATCCAACCGGCCTGGCGCGCGGGCACGCCGAGCATCAGCGCAAAGTCGGGCACGTCGCGGTTCACCACCGCGCCGGCGCCGACGAAGGCATGCTCGCCGACCGTGACGCCGCAGACGATGGTGCAGTTGGCGCCGAGCGTGGCCCCGCGCTTGACCCGTGTGCGCCGGTATTCGTGCTTGCGCGTGACCGCGGCGCGCGGGTTGTAGACATTCGTGAAAACCATGCTCGGGCCGCAGAAGACATCGTCCTCCAAGGTGACGGCGTCATACACCGAGACATTGTTCTGGATCTTCACGTGGTCGCCGATGTGCACGTCGTTGCCGACATAGACGTTCTGGCCGAAGGAACAGCCGCGGCCGATGCGCGCGCCGGCGCTGATGTGCACGAAGTGCCAGACGCGGCAACCGTCGCCGAGCACGGCGCCTTCATCGACGATGGCCGAGGGATGGATGCTCACGTTCATCGACATCGCCTCAATACGCCAGGGGCAGGTTGACGCGCTTGCCGTCGCGTGCCGACAGGTACATCGCGATCAGCAGCTCCAGCGACTTCAGGCCCTCGCGGCCGTCGATCTCGGGTGCAGCGGCTTCGCGCAGCGAGCGGATCACGCCTTCGTAGTACAGCGGGTGGCCGAAGCCGTAGACCGAGGTGGTCTGGTAGCTGGCCTCGGCGAGTTGCTGGTCCATCGGGTCGCTGTCGGCGAACTGCCAATGCTCGATCTGGTTCACCGCCACGCCGCCGATGCGCACGCTGCCGGTCTCGCCCAGGACGGTGATCGAGCCTTCCAGGTTCTTCGGGTACGTGAGCATCGTGACATTCACCGAACCCATGGCGCCGTTGCGCCACTTCAGCGCGGCCACGCCGGTGTCCTCGACCTCGATGTGGCGCGCCAATGTGCCGGTGTAGGCCATGACGCTTTCCACCGGGCCGATCAGCCAGTCGAGCAGGTCGACATAGTGGCTGGCCTGGTTCATGAAGGCGCCGCCGTCGAACTCCCAGGTGCCGCGCCAGGCGGCGCTGTCGTAGTAGGCCTGCGGGCGCGACCAGAAGACATTCACCGTGACCATGTGGATGCGCCCGAAGCGGCCCTTCGCCAGCGCCTGCCTGAGCAGCTGCAGGGTGCGGTTGCGGCGGTTCTGCTTGACCACGAACAGCCGCACCCCCGCCTCGTCGCAGGCGCGCACCATGGCCAGGCCGTCGCTCCAGCGCGTGGCCATCGGCTTTTCGGTCATCACGTCCGCGCCCGCCGCGGCCACCTCGGTGGCCTGCTGCGGGTGCAGGCCGCTGGGCGTGCACAGCACCACGCAGTCGATCTGGCAGCCGGCCAGCAACTCGGTCAGCGATGCAAAGCCCTGGGCCCCGGTCTTTTGCATCGCCTCGCGCAGCACCGCCGCGTCGCTGTCGCACACCGCCACCAGCTCGGCGTGTTCGGCATGCTGGCGCAGCGCCTCGAAGTGGCTCTGCGCGATGCGCCCGCAGCCGATGAGGGCGAAGCGGATCTTGCGGTCGCTGATCGGTGGGCGTCGGATGTGCATGAAGGGCGTTCGCGGCGGCGGCGCGGGCCCGGACGGCTGACCGGTGCGCGGGGCCGGCGGCGCGGCGTCGAATTATCGCCGACGCCTGCCGCGCGCAGTGCCCGCCGGCCGGTCGCAGACTCCTAGAATCACCGGTTGTTCCCGGCATCGTTGTCCCATGACCACCCATCCCGCTTCCGCACCCGCTCTCGATACCGGCGCCGCCGCTGCCGATCCGAACCAGCTGATCGCCGAACGGCGCGAGAAGCTGGCCGCCTTGCGCAAGACGGGCGTGGCCTTCCCCAATGACTTCAAGCCGCGCCACCACGCCGCCGAGCTGCATCATCGCCACGCGCGGGTGCCGAACGAGGAGCTCGAGCCGCAGGCGATCCAGGTGGCGGTGGCCGGGCGTTTGATGCTCAAGCGCATCATGGGCAAGGCCTGTTTTGCCACGCTGCAGGACGGCTCCTTCGGCGACACGCACGGGCGCATCCAGCTGTACATCACGCAGGACCTGGTCGGGCCTGAGATGCTGGCCGCCTTCAAGCACTGGGACCTGGGCGACATCCTCGGCTGCGAGGGCACGCTCTTCCGCACCAAGACCGGCGAGCTGTCGGTCAAGGCCACCTCGGTGCGCCTGCTGACGAAGAGCCTGCGCCCGCTGCCCGACAAGTTCCACGGCATGGCCGACCAGGAGCAGAAGTACCGCCAGCGCTATGTCGATCTGATCACCGACGAAGGCGCGCGCGCGCGCTTCGTGGCACGCAGCAAGGCCCTCAGCTCGATCCGCAACTACATGGTCGAGCACGGCTTCCTGGAAGTGGAAACGCCGATGCTGCACCCGATCCCGGGCGGCGCGAATGCCAAGCCCTTCGTCACGCACCACAACGCGCTGGACCAGCAGATGTTCCTGCGCATCGCGCCCGAGCTGTACCTGAAGCGCCTGGTGGTGGGCGGCTTCGAGCGCGTGTTCGAGATCAACCGCAGCTTCCGCAACGAAGGCATCTCGGTGCGGCACAACCCAGAGTTCACGATGATGGAGTTCTATGCGGCCTACTGGAATCATCACGACATGATGGATTTCACCGAAAGCCTGCTGCGCCATGCCGCGCGCCAGGCCACCGGCTCGGCGCAGCTCAGCTATGCCGGCAAGCCGATCGACCTGGACGCCCCTTTCAGGCGGCTGAGCGTGTGCGAGGCCCTGGTGGCCTACGCCGGGCTGAGCGATGCCGAGACGCGCGACGCTGCGTTGCTGCGCACCAGGATCAAGGCCGCCGGCGAGGACGCGCCCGCGCACTGGAAGCTGCCCGAGCTGCAGTTCGGCCTGTTCGAGGCCGTGGTGGAACAACAGCTATTGCAGCCCACCTTCATCATCGACTATCCGCTGGAGGTCTCGCCGCTGGCGCGTGCCTCGGACACCGACCCCTTGATCACCGAGCGCTTCGAGCTCTTCATCACCGGGCGCGAGGTGGCCAACGGCTTTTCCGAGCTGAACGACGCCGAGGACCAGGCGGCGCGCTTCCTGGCGCAGGCCGCCAACCGCTCAGCCGGCGACGAGGAGGCGATGTACTACGACGCCGACTTCATCCGCGCGCTGGAGTACGGCATGCCGCCCACCGCCGGTTGTGGCATCGGCCTGGACAGGCTGGTGATGCTGCTCACCGATTCGCCCAGCATCCGCGACGTGCTGCTCTTCCCGGCGCTGCGCCGCGAGGCCTGAAGCCGAGGGCCTGCCACCATGCAATCGCGCATCGATTCCCTGTCGCTGATCGAGGCCAGCCTTTGGCAGGAGCTGCAGCAGGCGGCCGGGCAGCCCGGCCACGAATGGCGCACGATGGCGCTGGCCACGGTCGAGGGCCACATCGCCCAGGCGCGCATCGTGGTGCTGCGCGAAGTGCATGCCGCCGCGCGCGAGCTGTTGTTCTTCACCGACGCGCGTTCGGCCAAGGTGGCGCAGATGCAGGCCCAGCCCCTGGGCACGCTGCTGTGCTGGTCGTCCAGCCTGAGCTGGCAGCTGCGCCTGAGCGTGAGTCTGGAGGCGGAAAGCTCGGGCCTGAAGGTGTCGTCGCGCTGGGCGAGGCTGAAGCTCACCCCCGCAGCGCAGGACTACCTGTCGCCGCTGCCGCCCGGCAGCCCGGTGGCCGCCCGTTTCGAGCCCGAACGCGCCTCGCGCAACCACTTTGCCGTGGTCACCGCGCGCGTGCTCTCGACCGACTGGCTGGAGTTGCATGCCGACGGGCATCGACGCGCCCGCTTTGGCACCGACGGCGCACACTGGCTGCAACCCTGACGTCGCCCGCGTCTGGGTCGGTTGAGATCGCCCGCAGACCTGCCGCTTCGCGTCAGGCCCCCCCGAGGGGGATGAGCAAACTTCGGGCGGCCGTGCGTTTGCTCATGAGCGCCCCCAGACCTGCCGCTTCGCGTCAGGCCCCCCGAGGGGGATGAGCAAACTTCGGGCGGCCGTGCGTTTGCTCGAGCGGCCTCGGCCCCGAACTCAACTGTGTCGGAACGCCGGCTTGCGCTTGTTCACGAACGCGTCCATACCTTCCTTCTGGTCATCGGTGGCAAACAGCGAGTGGAACAGCCGGCGCTCGTAGCTGACGCCGTCGGCCAGGCTGCCCTCGAAGGCGCGGTTGACGCTTTCCTTGGCCATCATCAGGCTCGGCCCACTCAAGGCACAGATCGCCGCCGCCGCGGCCAGCGCCTCGTTGAGCAGCTTGTCGGCCGCTACCACGCGCGACACCAGCCCGGCACGCTCGGCTTCGGCCGCGTCCATCATGCGTGCCGTAAGCACCATGTCCATGGCCTTGCTCTTGCCCACCGCGCGCGGCAGGCGCTGCGTGCCGCCCGCACCGGGAATGATGCCGAGCTTGATCTCCGGCTGGCCGAAGCGCGCACTGTCGGCGGCGATGATGAAGTCGCACATCATCGCCAGCTCGCAGCCGCCGCCCAGCGCGAAGCCGGCCACCGCCGCGATCACCGGCTTGCGCACCTGGCGCATGGTTTCCCAGTTGCGCGTGATGAACTCACCCTGGTAGGCCTGCATGTAGGTCTTGGTGGCCATGGCGCCGATGTCGGCGCCGGCGGCGAAGGCCTTGTCGCTGCCGGTAACGACGATGCAGCCGATGGCGTCGTCGCGGTCGAAGCCGAGCAGCGCCGCGCCCAGCTCGTCCATCAGCGCATCGTTCAGCGCGTTCAGCTGTTTCGGGCGGTTCAGGGTGATCAGCGCGGTGCGCCGCGCGCCGTCACCACGCAGGTCGGTGAGGATGTTCTGGTAGTTCATGGTTCTCCTTGGTGGCTGCGCAACAACTATACGGCGCCGTGCGTCAATTGCTCACGCCGCGGCGCGCTTCACCCCCCTGTTCACACCGGCATGCGGCGGGTTAAGCTTGCCCCCTGATCCAGGGACGATCCGCGGCGCACCGCCGAGTGCGCGGGCGGGGAACACTTATCGAGCATGGCAACGATTTATCGCAAGACCGCGAAGGGCCATTCCGAGATCGAGACGCGCGCCCTTCGCCTGTCGCCGCGGCTGCGCAGTGCCTTGATCCTGATCGATGGCCGGCGCAGCGATGACGACATGCGCAAGCTGATCCTGCAGCAACCCGATGAAACCTTGCGCACGCTGAGCGAACAAGGCTTCATCGAGGTCATCGCCATCACCCAGGAACAGCCCACGCCGCGCCAGCCAAGCAACGTGGCCGCGCCGCGCCAGCCCTCTCTGGCGCCCGCCGCAGCGGCGGCACCGGCACCGGCACCGGCACCGGCACCGGCACTGGCCCCGGCCCAAGAGGCGGCAGCCGCAGCACCGGCACGCAACTTCGAGGCCACGCGCGCGCAGGCGGTGCGCGCCTTGACCGACCTGGTCGGCCCGATGGCCGAGGCGCTGGCCATCAAGATGGAGCGCACGCGCAACGCCGATGAACTGCGCCCGCTGGTCAAGACGGCTCAGACGATCGTCGGCAATGCGCGCGGCGGCCAGGCGGCGGCCGACTACGGCGCCAGGTTCCTGGGTTCAGCGGGGGGCTGATCCGGCGCCCGCCGGGGGTGCCGCCTGCTGCGGCAGGCGCTCCAGCATCATGTCCACGTAGGTGGCCTCGTCCTGCCGGATGAGCAGGCGCACCGGCAGGTACTGCAAGCTCGGTGCAAACCACACGTCGGCCACCAGGTCGCGGTTCGGACGCAATTCGCGCCTGGGCTTCATGTGGAAGGTATCGATCAGACCGACCGGCGTGTTCAGCACCACCCGCTCCACCACGTCATAGGCCCAGCGGTCGACATTGTTCGGCAACGCCAGCGGGATCTCGATGCGCTGGCCCACCTGCAACAGTTCCGGCCGCATGGTGAACATCCAGGTGAGTTGCACGAACTGGCTGGCGGCGTCCTGCATGCCGGGCAGGCGCTCGCTTTGCTTGCCGTTGGGCAGCAGCACGCGCTCGGCTTCGAACAGGATCGTGCGCCGGCGCAGCTCGCGAAACAGCGCGCGTGTCTCTTCGTCGTAGCGCTTGGGCTCCAGGCCATTGTCGGTGAGCTCGCCATCGCTGCTCATGCGTCGCCCGACCAGCGGCGCCGCCTGCGCGCCGACCCAGACATCCATATGCACCTGGTAGCGCGTGCCCACGCGCACCCATTCCACTTGCGCCCCGCCACTGACCTCGCCGCGATAGTTGCCCATCAGCGTGTAGCTCAGGCGCGTCGACGGCGGCCATTCGAAGGCCACGGGCGCCGAGGCGGCGTCGCTGGCCGCTGCCGCGGCGGCGAGCGCTTCCGTGGCAGCCGGCTGCGGCGGGATGTCCGTAGGCGACGGCTCGGTTGCATCGGCTTGGACCACTGGCGCTGCGTCCGCTGAGGGAGCGGGAAACTCCGCCTGCGCCGCGCTGTCCGGTGCCGAAGCCGCTTCGGCCGGCTTCGGTGCGGCGGCGGGTTTGGGCCGCGCGGCGCGGCGCTTGGCCACGGCCACGGGCGCTGCGACCGGCGGCGCGGCTTGCGCCAGCTCACGTACAAAGGCCACCTCGATGCGCTTTGGCATGCGCTCGGCACTGCCCTCGCCCAGACGCACCTGCGGCAGCAGCGTGGCCAGCCACCAGTGCGCCATGCTCACGATCGCCACCAGCGCCAGCACGGCAGCTCGCCGACGCATCGGCACGGTATTCACACCCCGAGCCACTCCCGGCGCAGTGCCTGGACGGCTGGCGTGGGCTTGTCGGCCAGCTTGAGCCGCGCCGCAGCGGGCGCCGGAACGTCGGGCTGGACGCGCAGTACGCGCAGGCGCTGGTCACGCACCACGGTCAGCTCGAAAGCCTGGCCGGCCACGGCCCAGGCACGCGCATCGTCCAGACGTCGCACGCGCCAGCCGTCGACCGCCAGCAACTCGTCGCCGGCCGAAACGCCGGCGCGTTCGGCGGCGCTGCCCCGGTGCACGGTCTTCACGTGGATGCCGCTGAGCGCCCCCTCGCTGACGCGCAGGCCCAGTTCGCCCGCCAGGTCGGTGGCCTCGGCCTGCTGCAGCACACCGGCCCGGGCCAGCAGCGGCGGCAACGGCAAATCGTCAGTGCCGTGCACCCAGGCCGCCAGTTCGGCCTGCATCGAGCGGCCGGCCACCTGTTGCAGCGCGTGGGCGATATCGTCCTCATCGATCGCCCCGCCCGCCGAGCGCGACCACAGCGTGCGCATCACCTCGTCCAGGCTGCCGCGGCCGGCGCCACGCAGGCTCAGGTCCAGTGCCAGCGCCACCAGGCTGCCCTTGGTGTAGTAGCTGATGGTGGCATTCGGCGTGTTCTCGTCGCCGCGGTAGTACTTGACCCAGGCGTCGAAGCTGGCCTGTGCCACGCTTTGCAGCTTGCGCCCGGGCGTGGCGAGCACGCCGTTCAGCGTCTTGCCGAGCAGCCGCAAGTAGCGCGGCGCGTCGACCAGCCCGGCGCGCAGCAAGAGCAGGTCGTCGTAATAGGAGGTGAAGCCTTCGAAGAACCACAGCAGCCGGGTGTAGTTCTCCCTACCGTAGTCCAGGCTTTCGAAATCGCGCGGCTTCAGGCGCTTGACGTTCCAGGCATGGAAGTACTCGTGCGAGATCAGGCCGAGCAAGGTGACATAGCCGTCGCTCGCCTCGGCCACACCCTTGCGCGGCAGGTGCCGTCGGGCGCTGATCAATGCCGTGCTGCAGCGATGCTCCAGCCCGCCGTAGCCCTCGTCCACGGCATTCAGCAAGAACAGGTAGCGCGACATCGGCGCCTTGCCGCGGCCGTGCCAGAAGCCGATCTGCGTGTCGCAGATGCGGCGCGCGTCGGCCAGCAGCCGTTCGCCGTCGAAGGAAGGCCAGGCGCCGGCCACCACCAACTCATGCCGCACGCCGCGGGCCTTGAACTCGCCGCGCCAGAAGCGACCCAGCTCCACCGGATGATCGACGAGCTCGTCATAGTCCGCGCAAAGGTACTCGTGCCGCCGACGCGTGGTCGGCATCGCCGTGGCCACCTGCCAGCCGGGCGGCAGCGCGGCGATGCGCAGCCGCTGCGGCTCGGCGTGGCGGCCGTCGACGCGCAGGAACACGCTGCTGCCGTTGAAGAAGCCGCGGCCTTCGTCGAGGAAAGCAGTGCGCACCGAGAGGTCGTAGGCGTACACCTCGTAGACGAGCTGCAGCGTGGCCGCACCCTCGCTGTAGACGGTCCAGGTGCATTTGTCGTGCTGCTCGATGCGGCAGGCGCGCGTGCCCTGGCGGGCTTGCAGCCGCGACAGGTGTCGGCTGAATTCGCGCACCAGGTAGCTGCCGGGGATCCACACCGGCAAACTGACACGCTGCTGTGCTGCCGGCCGCGGCAGCTTGAGCGTGATGCGAAACAGGTGCGCGTGAGTGTCGGCCGCTTCGATCAGATGGTCGATCATCGGGCGCATTGTGGCGCGACGCCCTGCGATATGCGCCGATTCCGCGGGCGGGCCGGGGGGTGCTAACCCTTCTTGCTGGCCGCGGCGAGGGTCTTTTCCAGCCGCTCCGGCGGTATCGCACCCGGCACGCGGGTGCCGTCTTCGAAGACCACCGCCGGCGTGCCTTGCACGCGGTGCTTCTTGCCGAGTTCCACGTTGCGCTCCAGCGCGGCTGTATCGCAGCTGCCCATGCTCTTGGGCGGAGTCACGCCATCGACCATCCAGGCACGCCAGGTCTTGGCGCTGTCCTTGGCACACCAGATGTCCTTCGACTTGGCGTTCGAATCGGGGCCCAGGATCGGGTACAGGAAGGTGTAGATCGTCACATCCTGCAGGTTCGCCAAGTCACGCTCGAAACGTTTGCAGTAGCCGCAGTTCGGGTCACCGAACACCGCCATGCGCCGCGTGCCGTTGCCTTGTTTGATGACCACCGCGTCCTTCAGCGGCAAGCTGGCGAAATCGATCGCGCTGAGCTTGGACAGGCGCGCTTCGGTCAGGTCGGCGCGTGTCTTGGTATCGATCAGGTTGCCCTGGATCAGGTAGTTGCCCTGCTCGTCGGAGTACATGATCTCGGTGCCGATGCGCACCTCATAGATGCCCGCAATCGGCGTCTTGCTGATCTCGTCGATTTTCGGGAACTGCGGCAGGCGTTCGGCCAGGTTCTTGCGGATGACCGCGTCCTGCGCCCAGGCCGCAGTGCCGGCCAGCAGGGCCACCGCGCACCACAGAGGCAAGAGATGACGAAAGGGGGACATCGGGTTCCTTCAGGAATCTAGGGCAAAGGATGCCAGCAGCCGCTTCAGCGGCGGCAGGCCATTGACGAGACTCAGGCCACGGTTGCGAAGTTCCCGCAGCGCGGGAGCGTCGCTGGCAAAAAGCCGCAACAAACCGTCGGTCATCTGCCCCATCGCCAGCGTGGGCACGGCGCGCAGCCGCGCATAGCGCTGCAGCAGGCGTTCGTCGCCCAGCGCACGCCAGGGTTCGCGCTCGGCGATCACCTGCGCCAGCGCCTTGACGTCGGCCAGACCCAGGTTCAGGCCCTGGCCGGCCAGCGGGTGCACCACATGCGCCGCGTCACCCAGCAGCACCCAGCCCGGGGCGCAGACCTGTGCGGCGCGCGCCAGCGACAGCGGCCAGGCGGCGCGCTCGCTGCACAGCCGCAGCACGCCGCTCGCACCCGCGGTGGCGTCCGCCAGGGCCTGCTCGAAGGCGGCCGGCGGCATGGCCAACAACTCGTCGGCACGCGCATCCGGCACCGACCACACCAGCGCGTAGCCGCGGCCCGGCTCGGGCCGATCCAGGGGCAGCAGCGCCAGCACGTCGGGTGAGCGGAACCATTGCCTCGCCACACCTGCATGCGCCACCTCGGCCTGCAGACGCGCAGCCACCGCGCGCTGGCCATAGGGCTGCACGGGCATGGCCACGCCGAGTTGCCGGCGCGTGGCCGAGGCCTTGCCTTCGGCCAGTGCGAGCAGCGCCGCCTGCACCGGCGCGTCGGCCACGCGCCGCACATGCGGCGCGAAGGACAGCGCGGCAGCGAGCACCCGGTCGAGCTCGGCGGCATCGACGATCCAGGCCAGTGCCTCGACCCCCTGCGACCAGGCAGAAAACTCGAGCACACCGCCGGCCGCGTCGCCTTCTACATGCATGTCATGCACGGCGCAGCGCGCATCGACGGGCAAGGCATCCCAGACCTTCAGTTCACGCAGCAGGCCGACGGAACCCGCGTTCAGCGCGTAGGCACGCACGTCCGCCCGGCCGGGCACGGCCGCGCCGCCGCCAGGATCCTGCAGCGCCACGGACAAGCCCTGACGCGACAGCGCGAGCGCCAGGCACGAGCCCACAGGCCCGGACCCGCGCACACACACATCGACGATGGCCATAGGCCGATTGTAGGCAGGCGGGCGCGTGCACAATGCGCAGCCCCTTGCCGCACGGAAGGCCTGCCTTGAGCGACTTGAACTGCACCCTGCACGCGCTGTTTGTCCACCCCGTGAAATCCTTTGCCGGCATCGCCGTCACGCAAAGCCTGCTGCTCGAGACGGGGCTGGAATTCGACCGCGCCTGGATGCTGGTCGATGAGGGGCGCGAGATGATCACGCAGCGCGACCAGCCTCGCCTGGCGCTGGTCCAGCCCACGCTTCGCCACAGCGACATGGTGTTGCGTGCCCCGGGCATGCTGGCATTGCACATCGCGCTGGATCGCGTGGAAGAGCCGACGCGCGTGCGCGTCTGGGACGACTGGGTGCCTGCCTTCGACATGGGTGCGCTGGCGGCGCAGTGGTGCAGCGATTTCCTGGGGCGGCGCGTGCGCCTGGTGCGCTTCGACCCGCAGCACAGGCGCCTGTCCGACAGCCGCTGGACCGGCGCCGTGCAGGCGCCCACGGCGTTTGCCGACGGCTATGCGCTGCTGGTCACGTCCACGGCCTCGCTGGCCGAGTTGAACCGGCGCCTCGACTTGCAAGGCACGCCGCCGGTTGAGATGCGCCGCTTCCGGCCGAACCTGGTGCTCGACGGCATCGACGCGCACGACGAAGACCATATCGACATCCTGGAGATCGACACGCCGCAAGGCCTGGTGCAGCTGAAGCTGGTCAAGCCGTGCGCGCGCTGCACGGTGCCCGGCGTCGACCCGGACACCGGATTGCAAGGCTTCGAGGTCGGCGATGCGCTGGCCGGCTATCGATCCGACCCGCGCGTCGATGGTGCCGCCACCTTCGGCATGAACGCCATCGTCGTGCGCGGCGTCGAGCACATGCTGGCCGTCGGCCAGACAGGACGCGCCAGCTTCAGCTTCTAGCCTGCGGCAAAGGCACGTACTCGGTCTCGCACGGCACCGGGGCGAAACACCGCGCACGCCAGTCGTCCTGCGCCTGAAGAATGCGCTCCCTGGCGGCTGGAGACGAAGTTCCGGGCCATGAATCGGCCGGCCCAGCGGCTGGGCCGCCGATTGGAAGCACATGCGCGCCGGCGCTCGCGACAGCAGGGCCGCGGGCGCGTAGGGCACTAGAATCCGCCCCTTCGTCCAGATCTGAACCCCCACCCATGAGCCTGAAGTGCGGCATTGTCGGCCTGCCCAACGTAGGCAAGTCCACCCTTTTCAACGCCCTGACCCAAGCCGGCATCGCGGCTGAGAACTACCCTTTCTGCACGATCGAGCCCAACGTGGGCATCGTCGAGCTGCCCGACCCGCGGCTGGCGCAACTGGCGGCCATCGTCAAGCCCGAGCGCATCGTGCCGGCGATCGTTGAATTCGTCGACATCGCCGGGCTGGTGGCCGGTGCGAGCAAGGGCGAGGGCCTGGGCAACCAGTTCCTGAGCCATATCCGCGAGACCGACGCCATTGTCAACGTGGTGCGATGTTTCGAGGACGAGAACGTCATCCATGTGGCCGGCAAGGTGGACCCGGTCTCCGACATCGAGGTCATCCAGACCGAGCTGTGCCTGGCCGACCTGGGCACGGTGGAAAAGAGCCTGATCCGCTACCAGAAGGTGGCCAAGGCCGGCCAGGACAAGGAGGCGCAGCGCCTGGTGGAGGTGCTGAAGAAGTGCCAGGCGGTGCTGGACCAGGCCTTGCCTGTGCGTGGCATCCCCTTCAGCAAGGAAGAGCTGGTGGTGCTGAAGCCGCTGTGCCTGATCACCGCCAAGCCGGCGATGTTCGTCGCCAACGTGGCCGAGGACGGCTTCGAGCACAACCCCTTCCTGGAACAACTGCGCGCCTATGGCGAGAAGCAGCATGCGCCCGTGGTGGCCATCTGCGCCAAGACCGAGGCTGAGCTGGCCGACATGACCGACGACGACCGGCTGCTGTTCCTGCACGAGATGGGCCAGGACGAACCGGGGCTCAACCGGCTGATCCGCGCCGCCTTCGGCCTGCTCGGCCTGCAGACCTATTTCACCGCCGGGGTCAAGGAAGTGCGCGCCTGGACCATCCATGTCGGCGACACCGCGCCGCAGGCCGCCGCCGTGATTCACACCGATTTCGAGCGCGGCTTCATCCGCGCGCAGACGATTGCCTTCGAGGATTTCATCGCCTGCAAGGGCGAGCATGGCGCCAAGGACGCCGGCAAGATGCGCTCCGAGGGCAAGGAGTACGTGGTGCGCGATGGTGATGTGTTGAACTTCCTTTTCAACGTGTAGGGCTTGACGCCGGGCGCATCTGCGAGTTGCGTCACAGGACAACATGGGTTTGGGGCGATGCGAGCAGGAGGTCGGGTTGGCGGCGCAGGCCCTGCCTTGCTGCCCGGCGCAGCGCGCGGCGCGCGAGCTCATGGCCGGCCTTTGCGTCGCGATCGTCATGGCGGGAGCGGCTTCGGCCGCACCGCCGACGGACTTCGGACTGGCCGACACCCAAGTGCGATTGCAGGAAGATCCTTTTCGCCGGCTGCAAGCGATCGACGCAGGGCGCACTGCCAGCACCTGGTCATCGCTGCCGGACAGCACGGCCTGCCACAGCGACAGCGACGGTGCGGTGGCGCATGGCGCGTTGCTCGCCGCACCCGACCGCGCGGCGGTGGAGAACCGCACCGGCTCGTTCGACCTGATCGACCCGCGCTACCGCGCGCAGATCGATGCCACCGTGCACCGCGGTTGTCTCTACGGGCAGCTGGCCGTACAGAGCCAGGTCGGCGAGGACGGCAACTTCGCGTCGATGGACGGCAGCGCGTTGAGCTGGCAGATCAGCCCACACTGGCGGCTCGGCGCCGGGCTGATCGCCCGGCAATGGGGTCCGGCCTGGGACGGCAGCCTGATCCTGAGCCCGGCTGCGCGCGCGTTTCCGAGTGTGGCGCTCGACGCGGCGAGCGGCACCTTGAGCGATTCGAAGTGGTGGTGGTGGCTTGGCCAAGTGCAGTTCAGCGGCTTCCTCGGCCAGCTGGAGAGCGATCGCGGTGATGTGCCCAAGCCCTGGCTGATGGGCATGCGCCTGGTGCTTCGGCCATGGGACTGGCTGGAGCTGGGCGCATCGCGCACGATGCAACTCGGCGGCGAAGGCCGCGACAACTCGCTGAAAAGCTTCTTGAAGGCCTTCCTCGGGCGAGACAACAGTTGTGACGGGTCGGACTGCAGCAATCAGCCCGGCAACCAGCTCGGCGGGTTCGACGCGCGCCTGAACCTCGACGGATGGCTGCCCGGGGTGGCGCTGTACGGGCAGATGATCGGCGAGGATGGCCGACCCGAATGGTACCCCGTGCCTGCCAAGAACATGCACCAGGCCGGCGCCGAGTGGCGGCGCGAGGATGCGCTGGTCTTCGCCGAGTGGACCGATTCCACCGCCGGGCAGACCGGCATCGCCTACAACCACTCGATCTACACCGACGGCTATCGCTACAAGGGGCGCCCACTGGGCCACTGGGCCGATGGCGACTCGAACGTGTGGACCGCAGGCGGCCTGCTGAAAGACCTGGCCGGTGGCCAGGCGCTGGCGGTGGCGCGCTATGGCACGTTGAACGAAGCCGGCATCAACCCGACATGGCCGCCATCACGGCTGGTCAGTGCCTCGGTCCAATGGCGCACGGTGATCGATCGCGTGTTCGGGCTGACCATCGCGTTGGACCACTTCAGCCTGACAGGCCGGCAGGCCGCCTACGGCTCGAGTGCCGACACACAACGCGATACGCAGTTGCGGGTGCAGCTGGATGCGTGGCTGAATTGACGGGTG
>DASQFA010000045.1:0-2498 GCA_035633375.1 Rubrivivax sp. | reverse complement strand
CCGTACACTGGTGCGAGTGATGCCGCCGCTGAAAGCGCCGCGATGAGCAAACCCGTCGTCTACATCCACACCAACGAGCAACAGATGCTCGGGGCCATTGTCTCCGCGCACTCGTTTCGCCGACAGAGCTGCCAGCCCGAGCGTTTCGAGATTCGCATCCTGGCCCTTGAAAAGACGCCGCATCTGTTTCGCCGCGAAGGCCAGCCCTACCTGCGCATGGGGAAGTTGGCGACCTGGCACAACGACGACCTGCAGTCCTTCAGCCCGCTGCGCCGCATGGTGCCCCAACTGATGGGCTACCAGGGCCGCGCGCTGGTCACCGACCCCGACGTCTTTTCCGCTGGCGGCGACGTGCTCGATCTGCTCGAAAGCGACATGCGCGGCAGGTGCGTGATCTGCCGCAACCTGCCCGCGGAAAAGGGCGGTGGCGCCGGTGCCTGGGCCACCAGTGTGATGTTGTTGGACTGCGCCAGGCTCACCCATTGGCGCTGGGACGAACAGATCGACGCCATGTTCGCCGGCACGCTCGACTACAAGCCATGGATCCAGCTCGCCGACCAAGACCCGCAGACGATCGGCGAGTTGCCCGAAGTCTGGAACTCGTTCGACAAGCTCGAAGCCGACACGCGCCTGTTGCACATGACCGAGCGCCTGACGCAACCCTGGAAGACCGGCCTACCGGTGGATTTCAACACCAATTTCCAGGGCCCCACAGGCCGGGTGCGGCGCTGGCTGCGCGAGCGCGGGCTCCTCGGCGGTGGCAGGAGATACCTGCCCCACCCGGATCCGCGCCAGGAAGAATTTTTCTTCGATCTGCTGAAAGACTGCCTCGACGGCGGCCTGGTGTCGGCGGACTATGTGCGCCAGGCCGTGGCGAAACAGGATGTGCGTGCCGACGCCTTCGAGCTGCTGGCGCGCCGGGGCTGGCACGGAGCCGCTGCGTGAGCCTGGCCGCGGCGCAGGCGGCCCGGCACCTGATTCTTGCCCAGAGCAGCTTGCAGTTCATCCTTGCCACGGCGTTGGCGGAAGAGACACGCAGCGTGGGCGGCCGCTGCCGGCTGTTGTTCCTGCCCGACGTGCTCGACCCCGGGCTCTTCGCGCGGGCCATCGACGGCTGGAGCCACTCGCCGTTCGAGAGCATTCAGTTCATCACGCCACGGCGCCGTGCCGGGCAGGCCGCCAAAGCGCGCGACGCCAGTGCGGTAGGTCGTGACATCGTCGCCGCACTGCAGGCCTGCGCCCCGACGGTCGTGACTGTATTCAACGACCGCCAGGACGCCGGCCAGACGGTACTGATCGAGACGGCAAGGCAGTTCCCGCAGGCGCTGCGCTGCTGCGCGGAGGACGGCGCGCTCGCCTACACCGACTTTCGCTACCGCGCGCATGGCGCCGTGACGCGCTGGCGCCAGCGGCTGCGCCTGGGCAGTGGCTGGTCCGACGTTCAGGTACTTGGCACGCACCCCTTGGTGCAGCGCTACCTCGCGATCCATCCCGAGCTTCTGCGCGCCGAGCTGCGCGGGCATGTCGTCGAACCGTTGCCGTCGGCGCAGCTCAGCAGCGCGAGTCTGCAGGCGTTCGCCACCCGGCTCTGCCAGCTGACCGCCTTCGATACGCAACGCGTCGGTTCCGCCGCCGTACTGCTCGCGCTGGGCCACGCAAGCTACGCGGCCCGTAATGCAGACTACACCTTGCTCGTGCGCAGTGGCGTCGAACGCCTTGTCGCCCGCGGGCACGCATTCTTCTTCAAGTACCACCCGCGCGAGGCCGCGCCCGACTATCTCGGGCTCGCCGGCCTGCCATTGGCGCAGGAGGTGCCGCGCACCTTGCCCATCGAATGCCTGTACTTGCTGGCGCGAGAGTGGCCGCTCGTCGTCGTCGGTGGCATGAGCACGAGCCTGCTCACGGCCGGGCTGCTGATGCCACGCGCGCGCATCGCGGCTTTAGTGCACGCATCGAACGCCGGCGATGCGTGGAGCTCCGCGCTGCTCGCGGCGCTGGGCATCTCGCAGTTGCACGACGCCGCGTCGTTCGAGGCCTACGTGGATGCGCGGCCAAGCTGAGCGGCTCGCGCTGCGAAGGCGACGATCTCCCTGGCGTTGCACGCGCAGGGTTCATTGCGCAGCGCCGTATTGGCGCAACTTGAGCGCGCGCAGGTGTACCCGTTCCTCTGCTGAGTAGGTGGCGGCAAGCTGTTGGTCGTTGCCGCCGCCCTCGCGGTTGCCGCTCGCGAGGCCATGCGTGCGCGTGCCGGGCAGCTCGAACAGCAACGGGCTGAACACCGATACCTGGCATGCCGCAATGCCGGCGCGCAACGCGACCGCATTGAGCCAGATGTCGTCGGCACGCGGGCAGACGGCGCGAAAGCCGTCGCCGGCGGCACGCAGCCTGTCCTGCATGGCCGGCGGAAAGAGCACACCGCCCACGCCGGTGGTGAAGTGCAATGGGCTGGGCAAGGTGGAGCGGCACGCGGGCCAGTCGGCATAGCGAAGAAAGCTGCC
>DASQFA010000044.1:0-9195 GCA_035633375.1 Rubrivivax sp. | reverse complement strand
CCAAGATATGTCCGATCACGGCTTTCACGTCCACGGCCCCCACGATCACGCACTCGAACACGCGAGCCACAGTGCCCCGGCCAGCTTCTCCGGCCAGCTCGCCGTGATCACTGCAGTCCTTGCCACGGTCGGCGCCCTCTTCTCGTACATGGGCGGGGCGACGCATTTCAACGCCGGCGCGTACAAGAACGATGCGGCGATCAAGAAGACCGAAGCTGCCAACCAGTGGGCGTACTACCAGGCCAAGAGCAACAAGCAGAACCTGAGCGAACTGGGGATCGACATCGCGCCAGAGGCGAGGAAGACGTTCTACCAGGACGAGGTCAAACGCTACATGACCGAGAAAGACGAGATCAAGGCGGTCGCCGAGCGGCTCGAGGCCGAGTCGATCGCCTTCGAGAAAAAGAGCGCCCAGCAGAGCCATGAGCACCATCGTTGGGCCCAGGCGACGACGGTGCTGCAGGTGTCGATCGCCATGGCCGCCATCGCGCTGTTGACCCAGCGCAGGTGGCTGGTCTACGGCGTGCTTGGCCTGGGCGTGATCGGTACCGCGCTCGGGGCGATGGCCTGGCTGAGCGTCTGAATCCAAGGCGACGAACAAGCCGCAGCATCAGTGCCCCGGATGGCGATCGAATCAACGCGGCATGCCGCGCTGTGCTTCGCGACAGCCGAAGTGCCGCAAGCCGATCGTGCCGTGGCCCACTCGGTTGCCCCGCGCAGGCTGCAGCCAGGCTCTCAGTCCGTGCCGAACCACTTGCGTGTGAGTCGCTCATGCGTGCCATCGGTAAAGATCTCGAGGATGGCCTGATTGATCGCCTTTCGATAGGGACTGTCCGGCTGCAAGGCAATGCCGTAGGGTTCGGCCTTGAACACGACACCGGCCATGCGCACCTTGCCCTTGCCCAGCGTGTTGGCATAGTGGTTCAACACCGGAGCGTCGTAGATCAGCGCGTCCGCCCGCCCCGTCTCGATCTGTGCGAAGGCGTCGCCGATCTGTGCCACGGTGGAATGAACGATTCCATTGGCCGACAGGTATTGACCAGCCGTGGTGCCTTGCACCGTGACGACGCGCTTGCCCGGCAGGTCGTTCAACCCGTTGATCTGGCCCTGCAGGCTCTCCACGGTCAGTCGCGAGGTGATGGTGGCGGTGAGGTGGGCGATCAGGAAGATTCCGGCGAACATCCAGATCGTCGCCACGACCCGGCCCAACACGCGTTTGGGCGTGCGGTCCCCGTAGCCCACCGTGACCACCGTCACCACGGCCCACCATAGGCCCTCGCCCACGCCGCGCAGGTACTCCTTCGGGAATTCAGGGTTTCGCCCGCGCTCGATCAGCCATATCACGTGCGCCACGATGGCGATCAGCAACGCGACCAGAGCGACAACGCCAAGCACATCGGCCCACGAGATGCGGCCAATGCTGTCGAGCCAGGACGCCTGATGGATCGGTGTCATGATTTGCAGGCCGGATTGCAGGTACATATGCGAGAAGTCGAAACGCTGCTCACGTTCGGGCGTCATGCTGATGGCCGCGACGGCGGCTTGTGCGTCGCCACTTTCCACCGCGTCCAGCATCGCCTTGACGCTGCCCACGATCACGAACTCGGACTTGAGCCCCGCACGGCGCGCCAGCTCATTCCAGACGTCAATGCTGAAGCCGCTTAGCGACTCCCCGCGTTGCACCACCAGCGGCTCGAGAACGCGTGTGGTGACGCGCAGCGTCTTGTCCGGCGGATCGGGTCGTGCCGTCTGGGCGGATGCGTGGGGCGCCAGCGTGAGTGCGAGTGCGGGTACGAGTGCGGGTGCGAGTGCGAGTGCGAGTCGGAGTAACAAGCCACCGGCTGCAACAAGAAGCGGTTTGGATCGGAGCATGGGCGTGGTGTCATGGGTAGTGCGACGAGCGCCCATTTTGATCGTAGGCGCAGCGGCCAGCCGGCCGCTGCCGGGGCATGGCAGCCCGGCCGTACGGATACAGTACTGGGCAGGATGATCCACTTGCGATACGGCTCCGCTCGGGCGACGTCGCATCCCTGAAAGCGCGCACCCGACATGCCCAGGTTTCGAAGGCTCCCCGCCAACACGTTGACGTTTCTCACCATCGCGGTTCTGGTGTTCGCGGTGTGGTATTTCCTCAAGCCGGCGCCGCCTTCTCGCATCGTGATGAGCACCGGCGTGGCCGACGGGGCCTACGCCAGGTTCGGCGAACGCTACGCCGAGTCGCTCGCGCGCGACGGCGTCGAAGTCGTGCTGCGCCCATCGGCTGGCGCGATCGAGAACCTGGACCGCCTGACGAAGGGAGAGGTCGATCTGGCTATCGTCCAAAGCGGCCTGGCCACGCCAGAACAGCGCAAGGGTCTGATCAGCCTGGGCAACCTGTACTTCGAGCCGCTTTGGGTGGTCTACCGAAGCGAGACGCCGCTGCGGCAGCTGCCGGAGTTGGCCGGAAAGCGCATCGGCATCGGCATGCCGGGCAGCGGCACACGCGCGTTGGCGCTGAAGCTTCTCGGCCTGAACGGCATCGGCGCCGCCCAAGCCACGCTGGTCGACGGTGACGTGCGCAGCATGAGCTTGAAACTCAAGCAAGGCGAACTCGATGCCATGTTCGTAGTGCTGGCGCCCCAGTCGCCGCTGTTCAGCGAGTTGCTGCAGTCAGATGGCTTGAGCCTCATGAACATGGCGCGCGCCCTGTCGTACCAGCGGCGCTTGCCGGAGATGACGCGCGTGACCTTGCCTGCAGGCGTACTCGACCTGGAGAGAAACTTGCCGCCGGACAATACGGACACCGTGGCGGCCTCTGCCACGCTGGTGGCCACCAAGAGCCTGCATCCGGCCATCATGTTCCTGCTGGTGCGCGCTGCCCGCGAAATCCATGCCGGTCCCGATCTCGTGTCCGACATGCGCAGTTTCCCGACGATCGCCGGCTTCCAGGAGTTCTCGGTGCCGGACCATGTGCGCAGGCTCTACACCGAGGGGCCACCCTTCCTGTACCAGCACCTGCCCTACTGGCTGGCGAACCTGATCTATCGGCTGTGGCTGGTGGCGATCGCCGCATTCGCGATCTTCGTCACCGTGACGGACTGGATACCGAAGCTCTACCGCTATGTGCTCAACCTGCGCGTCGGGCGCAACTACCTTGCGGCGCGGCGCCTGGAGGACGAGATCCGGCAGACGCGCGATCCCGCCGACCTGGAGCGACTCGTCGAACGGCTCAATGCGTTGCGCCGACATTCCGACTCGCTCAGCATGCCGATGCTGCTCGAGCCGAACAAGAGCGCCCTCGAGCGGCGGCTGGACAATGTCGAGCAGACGATCCAGCGCCAGCGCCAGGCCAGCCCGGCCGTCGACGCAGACCCGCAGGCACCCAAGCAGACCGGCGACGCGCAGAACCGGTGAGCGCGCCGGCATGCGGCCTTCGCGTCAGCCGGTGACGGCGATATCGCTTGCACGAGGGCCCCGAGCCATCCGGGCCTGCACCGGAATCACCAACGTTGTTGCCTGTTACGCCCAAATGAGCTATTCTTTAGTCTCACTTTGGCGGGGACTCAATCATGCTCACCGAAACCGCTGCGCAAAGAACCCGGCGTCCTGCGCTACCGCGCGCGCTGAGAGGCATGAGTCGTACCTACGTGGGCTACTACGATGCGAGCAACGTGGACCGCATCGGCATCGTCAAGGCCGGGCTGCCCGCCAGGCTGCTGACCACGTTGGCCGATGACATGCACGTCACGCGCGAACGCCTTTATCGCTGGCTCGGCATCGCGCGCGCGACCGCGAATCGCAAGGTCAAGGCCGACGAACTGCTCAGCCAAGATGAAAGCGAGCGAGCTCTTGGAATCGCCCGCCTGGTTGGCCTTGTCGAGAAGATCGTGGCTGAGTCGGGAAAGCCGGCCGGATTCGACGCTGCACGATGGACCGCAACGTGGCTGGAGTGGCCGAACAACGCCCTCGGCGGCAAATCGCCGGGCGACTTTATGGACACCGCGGACGGGCGTGCACTGGTCGCCGGTTTGGTGGCTCAGATGCAGAGCGGGGCCTACGCTTGAGCGTCGAGGTGACGCTGTGGCGCATCGGCGTCGACACCCCCAGCTACGAGGCCCACGACACTTCCGGCAAGGGTGCTGAAACGTCCGGTGGTCGATGGAACCGGGTCGGCACGCCCTTGCTATACACGTCCACTTCACGCGCGCTGGCATGCCTCGAAACCATCGTTCACCTGGCCGGCGAGTCACTGCCTTTGAATCGCTACCTTGTGAAGGTCACGGTTCCTATCGCCGCATGGAAGGCCGCGATGGTTGTCGATCCCACCAAGCTTGTCGGTTGGGACGCGGAACCAGCGGGCAAGGCCTCTCTCGACTGGGGTACCAGCTGGGCTGACGTGAAGTCAACGCTTCTAGCGCGTGTGCCGTCGATCATCGTGCCCGAAGAGTTGAACGTGCTGATCAATCCAGCGCATCCCGACGCAACGAACATTCGGGCCGTTAAATTGCGCAAGTGGGTGTATGACGCTCGCTTGGCTCATGGGCATTGAAGTGGCAACGGTGGATCGCAAAGCGGCTGAAGCCCCAACTCGAAAAGCGACAGCGCCCGTTCGCCAATGCGCCTGAACCTCTGGCGAAGACCCAACTCTGCCTTCGAAGTGCAACCCCACGCGAGGTTGCCGGCCTGGAATCGTCAAACCGGCTGTGACGCCGGCATAAGCCTGCAACATCCGGGGTGGCATCAACGTGCCCGGCATCCGGCTCGCCGCGCGTAAGTGGCCCGGCTGGGTCAACCGTCGGTCGACAGGGCCTCGGCGCAGTGGTACGGCATCGCCACCTGTCCATCGGCGCCGGCAACGGCCTCGATCGTGATGCGCGGTACCGCCGAAGCCACCGAGCCGAAGATCGTCGCAAAGGCCACGTCGGCTGCATCGCGGCCGGTGCCGAAGCGCACGAAGCCCATCGGGATCGCGGTGCCGGAGGGGTCGAAGATGTACCACCGGTCACCGAGGTAGGCCTCGACATAGGCGTGGAAATCGGTCGGGCCGAGCGCCGGATCGGCGCCGTAGTCGATGCCGGTCGCGAAGCGCGCAGGAATGTTGACGGCGCGGCACAGCGCGATCATCAGGTGTGCGAAGTCGCGGCACACGCCCACGGTTTCGATCAAGGTGTCGATCGCCGAGGTGTTGGAGTTCGACGTGTTCTGCGCGAACTGGGTTCGCTGCAGCACCCAGTCGCGGATGCCCTGCACTCGACCGTAGCCTTGCTGCTGCTGGCCGAACTCGCGCATCGCCAGCTTCAGCAGCCGGTCCGACTGGCAATAGCGGCTCGGGTAGATGTAGCCCAGCACCTGCGTCGGCAGGCGCGGCACCGGGACCTCGGCGATCCGGCCGGGCTGTTCGAAGAGGTGCACCAGCTCGACGGTAGCGCCGTAGTGCAGCTTCAACGGCCCCGGGAAGGCCTTCACGCGCAGGTAACGGTTGTTCGTCGCCGGGTCGGTGTCCACCGTCAGCGGCACGTTCTGGCTCAGCCTCAAGGATTCGTCGAGCACGCGCTGGCGGGCCGTGTGTGCGCAGTGAATGTTGAAGATGAAGTCGCACCCCGGGTCGAAGACCTCGTAGTCGAGTTCAAGCGAGAGCCGCAATCGGATCATGGCCTGGGGGTCTCGCAACGTCGGGGGTTCATGGGCTGTGCGGCACTCGCTCACCATAACACTCTCGTCGTTGCGCCAACTGCACGAGCGGGATGTCGGCCGGCATCGGCTCGCCACATCGGTGCGCTGTGTGCACCCACAACCGATCCAAGATACACCGATCCAAGACCCTCGCCAGGCATCACTGATACGCCACAATTGCTGGCTGCGTCAGGCGCAGCCGATTCGTCGCGCACCCGCCTCTTTCAGCCCCTGCAACCCCTTCGAATATGGCCGAAAAGCCCGGCAGCCTCGGCAGCATCCTCTCCAAAGACCGCCTGAAACGCGTACTCGGCCGGCCCGAACCGGGCAGGTCGATGTCAGCGGCCAAGAAGACGGCGATCCTCTTCGCAGGCCTTTTCGCGCTGATCGCACTAGTGGCCTGGCTGGACCCGCGGCCCAGCCTGCGCCACGTCAAGGTTGGCGTGCTGTCCGGCAGCCCGACCGGCAACTATCACGCCATCGTCGAGACATTCGCCGCAGAGGTGGCGCGCCGTAAGGGGCGGCTGACCAACGTGCCCACGGCAGGGTCCGCAGAGAATATCCAGCGCCTGATCGCCGCGCGCGAGAGCTGCGACGTGCACTTCGCGCTGGTGCAGGGCGGCATGGCGTATCCCGAAGGCCACGGACTCGAACTGATCGGGCAACTGCCGAAACCCGAGTCGCTGATCATCCTGGGCCGCAACCCCGAGCGCTTTCGCGTGCCGGCCGACTTGAAGGGTGTACGCCTGGGCATCGGCCCGGTGGGCAGCGGCACCGAACAGCTGATGCGGCGCGTGCTGGTCGAACTGGCCGGGCTGAACATCGTCGTCGCGACGCCACCGATCGACGAGCAGCTCGACATGCTCGAGCGTGGCGAACTCGACCTCGGCGCCATGGTGATCTCGGAAAACGCCAAGCTGCTGGCCGATGCGGTGCTGCGCCGCAACCTGGACATCCTGGCGATGCCCAACGCCGACTCGCTGGCGCGCCGGCTGCCGTTTGCGCGCGCGGGCACGATCGAGGCCGGGCAACTCGACTACGTGCGCCAGCTCCCGCGCGTGGACAAGCCGGTGCTGCAGGTCGACACGCTGATCGTCGGCAACGGCTGCGCCTCCACGGCGGTCACGCAGGGCATGATGGCCGCGGCGGCCGGGCTGTTGCCGACCTTCGTGCGCCACAACAAGGGCGAGCCCAACCTGAGCGGGCTGCCGATTGCCAGCGTCGCGCAGAACTTCTTCAAGGACGACGGCCCCGATCTGCTCGGCACCTACGCGCCATGGGCGGTGAACATCATGCCGCTGCCCACCTGGCTGCAGATCGGCGTGGCCCTGTCGGTGCTGTTCAGCGTCATGGGACTGGGCCATCGCTTCCGGCTGTGGCGCGTCGATGCCAACCGAGTGAAGCTCGAGAGTGAGATTCCCGAACTCTTCGGCGCCGGCACGACAGTTCACGCGATTGCCGAGATGCCGGCTGACCCGCGCCATGCCACACCCGAGGCCAGGGCCAGGATCGATGGGCTGATGACGCGGCTGAGCGCACTCGCGCAGCGTTGCCGCAAGCACTCCCTGTCGGTGCTCGTGCCGATGGGCGAGGAGATGTCGTACCGCTACCAGGAGACGCTGATCTCCGAACTGATCGCCGCGCTGCGGTTGTATCGAGACCGGTTGCCGGCAGAAGCCTAGACCTGGACCACAGGCCTGCGCAGCCCGCGCATCCACGCTTGCCGAGCCGGGAGGCCGCGCGCGCCTGGGTCAGCCCGCGTGAGCCGTGGGCACGGCTGCGATGGCCGCTCGGCGCGGCGCCGGCAGCATGCGCCGCAGCGCTTCGAAGAACAGGTCGGACTGCTCGCGCTCGCCCTGGATCTGCGCGGCCACATGAGCCGACAGCTTCTCGTTCACGCGTTGCAGCGGCCGCCCGGTGCTCATCGCTAGCACCTGGTGCAGGCAGGCCCGCTCCAGGTAGTACAGGTCGTCGTAGGCGTGCGCCACACTGGCGCCGGTGACGATCACGCCATGGTTGGCGAGGAAGGCCACCTCGCGCCCCTGCATGGCATGCGCAATGCGTTTGCCCTCGGCCCAGTCGAGCGCCAGGCCGTTGTAGTCGGCGTCGACGCCGATGCGGCCGTAGAAGCGCATCGCGCCCTGGCTCGAGCACGGGTCGAGCGCACGCTCGCGCGTCAAAGTCAGCGCCGTGGCATACGGCATGTGGGTGTGCAGCACCACTGCATGCCCGGTGATGCGGTGCACCGCGCCGTGGATGAACATGGCGGTCGGCTCGACACGGTGGCGCCCCTGCAGCACCGTGCCGTGTTCGTCGATGAGCACGATGTCGTCGGCGCCGACCTCGCTCCAGTGCAGCCCGCGCGGGTTGATCAGGAAGCGGCGCGAGTCGTCCGGCAGCGCCACGCTGAAGTGGTTGCACACGCCTTCGCTCAATCCGTGGTGGGCAGCGGCACGCAGCGCCAGCGCCAGGTCTGCGCACAGTTGATTCAGCAGGGCGGGGTCGGTGTCGGCTGCGGGCATGGTGTGTCTCCAAGGGGTGAGGGCCTGCGCCGGGCAAGCAGCGGCAGTGCCGGCACGCTCTGTGGCGTGCGTGGGCCATGAAGCATGGCACAGCCGCGACGGCCTGGCGAGGTGGGGGCTGCGCACGTGGCGGCTGCCTACAATCCGTGCTTGGCTGCAAGCAGGCCCCGCCATCCCCACCGCCTCGATGACCCACCCGCCGTTGCCCGCACGCTGTGATGTGCTCATCGTCGGCGCCGGCCCGGCCGGCAGTGCCTGTGCGCAACTGCTGGCGCGCGCCGGAGTGCAGGCGCTGCTGGTCGACCAGCACGCCTTTCCGCGCGACAAGATCTGCGGCGACGGCCTGATTCCCGACGCGCACCACGCGCTGCGCAAGCTGGGCGTGTACGACGAGGTCATGTCCCAGGCGCACCCCGCGCAGCATGTGGGCTGCATTGGCCCGCGCGGCGGCCGCGTCGACGTGCCCGGCTCGGTGGCGGTGCTGCCGCGTAAGCTGCTGGACCATATCCTGGTGCGTGCGGCGCAGCGTGCCGGCGCGCAGCTGCACACGCCGTGGCGCTTCGAAGCCCCGTTGCTCGGTGGCGACGGGCCGCACGCGAAGGTGGTGGGCGCCCGATTGAAGTCCGGAGACCAGCTGCGCGAGGTGTGCGCGCCGTGGGTGGTGATGGCCACCGGTGCCGTGCCGCAGGCCATGATTGCCAGCCAGCTGTGCCAGCGCCGCACGCCCACCGGCATCGCGCTGCGCGGCTATGTGAAGAACGAGGCCATGGTCGGGCGCATCCGTGCGCTGGAGATCGTCTGGCACAAGCGCCTGAAGCAGGGTTATGCCTGGATCTTCCCCTGCCCCGACGGCGTGTTCAACATCGGGGTCGGCCTGTCTGACTGCTTTGGCCTGGCCGGCAGCGGCCGCCTGCGCGTGCAGGATGTGAACCTGCGAGAGCTGTTCCGGGCCTTTTGCGAGCTGTACGCGCCGGCAACTGAGCTGATGGCCAGCGGCACCCTGCTCGGTGAGCTGAAAGGT
>DASQFA010000043.1:0-6387 GCA_035633375.1 Rubrivivax sp. | reverse complement strand
GTCTCCATCATTAGCATCGTACGAAACATGAATCGGCAGGTTCGCCGCGAGCGCCTACTTGCGCTGCACAGCCGCCCTGCCCAATCCACCAGCACGAAGAGTCGTCGGCGAGCGGCCGCCAAACGTCGGCATTGCCGCCAGCAATTCGAGCGGCCCACCGGCTGCTGTGGGTCGAGTGCCGCCGACCATCTTGCACAGGTGAACGGCCGGTCTCGGCCAGATTGCGGACCTTGACCAAGTCCCGGCCGAGCGCACCTTCATGGCCGGTTGGGAATCTTGAATGTTTTCTTTCAGGCAGCTACTGCTGAGCGAACTTGGCAAGAGCACCGAATCGGCTTCGCCGAACCGGTCAGACGACACGGCCGCAGTCAAGGTCGTCGTGGTCTCGGCGAAGGCGAGTGACCGCAGCTGAGTCGCCGAACCGGGCACATCTCCGAGGGAACGGCGAGCAAGCGTCGTAAAGGGTTCATTGACTTCACCCCTTCGACCCGAAGCGGCCCTTCCCGTCGGTGTAACGACGCCGCAAAGCCTACGTTGAAGTCAAACTGCCGCACCGCCATCGCGTCTACCTTGCCGAACGCAGGGTGCGATCTTTGCTCCTTGATCGCACGCAGATCTGTCACCAAAGCATGCGAACATGTTCCTCTGGATGACACACGCTCTGCATCAGCGCCTTGAGCACCACGCGGCCGAGATGGACGATCAACCGATCACCCTCGGCGCGCTGGCGCAGGCGCACGGGCCCGCGCTGCCGGGCTCGCTGCTGGTGCTAGTGTCCGCGCCCTGCGCCTTGCCGATTCCGGGCGTCGGCAACGTGCTGGGCGTCACGATGATGATCATGGCGTTGGCCATGTGGCGCGGCGAGGACTGGACGGTCCTGCCCTCGCGCGTGGCGCGTCTGGAGATGTCCGCGCGCGCGGCGCGATGGGTGTTGCGACTGTTGGCCCACGTCTATCGGCTGGCCGGACGCTGGTCGCGCGAACGCCTTTGCCATCTCACGGTGCTGCAGCGCCGCACCTGGCTGGCGCCCAAGGTGGCGCTGATGGGCGTGGTGATCTTCCTGCCTCTGCCTTTCGGCAACGTCCTCCCGGCGCTGGCGGTCGTGGTGCTGGGCGTCGGCATCGCGTTCCGTGACGGCCTGGCGGTGTTGTTCGCCGCCGGCCTGGCGCTGGCGTCCGTGGCCTATGCCGCTGCGATGGCTGCGGGTGCGTGGGCCTGGATCGTCGAGCCGCTGATCACCTGGAGCCGACTCGCGACGTAGCGTCTTTGGTTCAACGCGGCTGCTGCGAGGCCGGCTGCGTGCGCAAGACCTGTCCGAGGAGCCGACGTTCAAAGTGTCTAGGCACACCCATTGTGAGCACTCTGGCCTGGCAGAACGAAGGTAGGCAAAGCGTCATTCAGCAGACCTTCAGACTCCGCCACTCTGAAGAAGCGCACCGTCGAGCACAGAGACGAGCATGAGAGCCTTGACGCTGGGCCTGCAGAGCCGGCTGCCCCCGAAGACCGCATCGTCACCATCGTGGCCCAGCCGTGATCGCCGTGCCGCCGCGGCGCCGGCCGACGCGTCAACCCTGGGCGCCGCGGCGGTAGGGCAAGGACACGAGCCGGTCGGTTTTGCCGACGTGCGTCGGGTCGATGGTGACGAAGATCAGCTGGTTGACGACCGCCGTGGCCCACGTGAGTGCGCGCGACTGCGCCAAGCCGGGCTTGGCGCGCATCAGGCGCTGCGCCTCGTCGGCGATGCTCTCGCTGACCGACAATCGCTCGAAGGTGCGCAGGAAGCCGCGCGTGGGCTCGATCAGCTCGGCCGGGCACTGCGACATCAGTTCCAGCCAGGTCACGACGCTGATCGAGCGGTGCGCATAGGTAGCCAGCGCGCGCTGCGCGCGCTTTTCGCCGCGCAGGTAGTCCAGCAGCAGCGGCGTGTCGATGAGGGCGCTGCTCATGGCGTCGGCGCAGCCGTTTTGCGGCGTGAAGGTGTGCCCTCGTGCGCGGGCGCCCACAGCCCGAAGGCGTCTGTTTTCACATTGCCGTTGCGCTGGCTGAAGTCGCGCAATGCGCGGCGCACGGCCTCGGCACGCGAGATGCCCAGCAGGCGGCAGAGTTCGTCGATCTCACGGAGCTGCGGGTCGGGGATGTCGATGATGGTGCGGGCCATGGGGTTCGGGTGTGGACAGGGGTCTTCAGCGGGCCAGGAAGTCGGGTTGCCTGAACTTGGCTTGCAGGAAATGCCCGTTGGCCAGCAGAGCCTGTGCGTCGGCGCTGGCCACGTTGGCCACGATCTCGCGCAGCTTCTCGTCCAGCAGGCTGAGCTGCTCGCCGAGCAACTGGCGCGCGGTCTTGCCGCCCTGCAACGTGTGCGCCGTACGGAAGACGGGCGGCAGCGCCACGTAGTTGGCCAGCGTCTCAGGCAGGTAGCGCAGCACGGTTTCGCGCACGGTGAACAGGTCGTTGTCGAAGGACTTGGCACCCACCAGGCGCGGCAGCACTTCGGCGGCCGAACTGCGCACGCTTTCGAGGTGGCCGTTCATGTCGGCCGTGAGATGCGGCCTTGCCTGTGCGACGAGTTGGTCCAGGCGCTGCAGCGTCTGCTCGACACCCAGGCTGTCGGCGATCTGGCGTTCGATGGCCGGTGCACCGCGGCCCATCCAGCCCATCCGGCCCATCACCCAGCCGGCGCAGTACAGGCCCGCCGTGATGAACAGCCACCCAGGACCGATGACGCCGGCAAACAGCAGCAACGGCCCCAGCAGGGCCAGCCCACAGGCAGCGATGTTGGCATTGCCGTAAAGGAACAGCAGCAGGCGCAGCTTGAGCGGACGGTCGGCGTCGACCTTGGCAGCCACCATCACTGGTACCCCCGGATCTCCTTGAACACCTGGGCCAGCGCGGCCTTGCGGCCATCGAACTCGCGCCCGCCGGTGATCTGCGCCAGCTGCTTCATCTGTGCCACGTTGCCTTCACCGAACAGGATCGGGAAGACGCGCGCCGGTGCCTTCTCGCCCCAGCGGTTGCGGAAGTCATCGAACGTCATGCCGCTGTTGCTTTCCCCGTCGGTCAGCAGCGCGATGCTGACGAAGCGGTCGGGGTCGCGCTGCAGTTCTTCGGCGGCCAGCTTCTGCGCCGCATCCAGCGCCGAGAAGATGCCCGTGCCACCGCGCGGCGCAAGCGCTTCGGCACGCGTGCGCAGTTCGGTGCGCGCGGCATCGAGCTGGCCGGCCTCGAAGCGCACCCACAGCGGCGGCTCGACGCGGTCGTCGAAGGCGATCAGCACCACGCGCTCGCGGCTCTGGAAAGCCGCGTAGCGGCTGGACGCCGAACGGTTCTCGGCACCGGCCAGCACCTTCAACGCGTCGCGCATCAGCGCGATGCGTTCGCCCTTCATCGAGCCGCTGATGTCCAGCACGAAGATCGACGTGGCCGGCCGTCGCCACTCGCCCAGGTACGACGCCAGCACCGCGTCGATGACCTCGAGCTTGTTGGGAAAGCTCAGCTCCACCACGCTCGCAGCACTCAGGCCCGTTGCCAGCGGCACATCGCCGACACTCGGGCGCAGGAAGGCCGGTGCTGCCGCTTCGCGCTGGAAGGCCGGTGCCTTCCACGCCGCCACCAGGCGCTGGTAGTTGTCGCGCTGCGCAGCGTCCAGAAGCAGCAGCGGGTAGTCGGCGGAGATGACGCCGTCGCGAGGGTAGATCAGTTGAAGCTGGTCGGCGCTCGCCAGCTTGGCGTTGGTGCGCAGGATCACGGCTTCGTAGTTGACCATCGCATCGAGGTCGGCCGGCGCCTTCAGGTACGCCTCGGCCAGCCAGCCCGAACTGCCGGCGGTGAGCTTCTGCCCCTGCAGAAAGGCTTTCAGCACCTTGCCATCCACTTCGGCGGCCGTCAGGTCTTCGGTCTTGCCGGCCACGGCCGACGCGACGGCAAAGAGTGCGCTCATGCCGGTGTTGGAGCTGCTCGGGTTGGTCATCGCGTAGCGCAGCTTGCCGGCACCTGCGGCCTGCGCGATGGCAGCCCAGGTGGGCGGCTGCGCGTCCCAGCCCAGCGCCTTGGCCACCGCCGGCTTCACGCCGAGCGCCACGCGCGAGTAGAAGAGCTTCTCGCGCGCCAGAGGCGGCTTGGCCAGCGCCAGGCTCGGGTAGGCACCGTTGGGCGGCAGGATTGCGCTGAAGCTTTCACCGGCGTTGATGCGCTCGACGATGTCCAGCGTGCCGGCGTAGCTGAACTTCACGGCAACGCCGGCCTCTGCTGCGGCCTTCAGCAGGGCGGGTTCAATGTCGCGCAGCTCGGAGCCGGCCAGCACTGTGAAGGCCGGCGCAGCCACTGCGGCGGGGGCGACAGGCTGGGCAGGTTCCTCCCGCTTTCCGCAGCCGGAGAGTGCGGCACCCAACAACAGCGCCAGACCCGCCGCAAAGCTGCGGCGCCAAGCTGTCACAGGCGCACCTCGCTGCTGGTGCCGATGGCCTGCGCCGCATCGACGCGGCGAACGCGGTCCACATAGCTGCGCGACTTCTCGATCTCGCTGCTCAGCGTGTCCACCGTGGTCTGCATCGACACCAGCGCCTTGCTCTTGTAGTCGGCAATCGCGTCCATGGTCTGGTAGATGTTCGCGAAGGCCTGCTGCAGCTTGGCGATCTCCACCGTGCCCGACGCCGCCTGCTGGTGGATGGCCGTGCTCTGGTCGCGCAGCATCTCGCTGGTGGCGGCGATCAGGTTGCCGGTGGTGGTGTTCAGCGCGCTGATCTGGTCCAGCACCAGCTTCTGGTTGGCCAGCGCCTGCGCCACGATGACCGCCGTGCGCAGCGCGCTCACGGTGGTGGTGGTGGCGCGGTCCACGCCCTTCATCAGTTCCAGGTTGTTCTTGCGGATCATGTCCAGCGCCAGGTAGCCCTGGATGTTCACGCTCATCTGCGTGAGCAGGTCGGTGACCTTCTGCCGGGTGTAGAACAGCATCTCCTCGCGCACCACGCGGGCCTTTTCGGGGTCGGCGGCGTCCAGCACACGGGCCTTGGCGTCCAGCTCGCCGTCGAGCTTCTTACCGATGTGCACGTACTTCTCCAGGCGCTCCATCAGGCTCCACAGGTTGGTCTTCTCCAGCTCGATGGCGGCGTTGTCGCGCAGCAGCTCGTCCTTGCCGCGCTTGAGCGATTCGATGATCGCGTTCAGGTGGGTCTGGCTGCTCTGGTACTTGTCGAAGTAGTCGGTGAGCCTGTTGCCCAAGGGGATGAAGCCCAGCAGCTTGCGCGCCGAGAACAGGTCGCCCTGCCGGGAAGGGTCGAGTTCCTCGATCTGGCGGCGCAGGTCGACGAGGCCCTTGCCGATTTCGGCGCCCTTGTCGAAGAGGCCGTTGTCCAGCGTCTTCACCGGCCGGTCGAGCATGCGGTTGGAGACGGCAGCCGAGGCCTCGATGTCCTTCACGCCCATGCTGTGGATGCGGGCCACCGCTTCCTTGAACTTCGGGTCCTGGCTGTCGTGCGCCGTGATGTCGTCGATGAACTGGCGCACCTGGTCGTCCAGCGCGTTCACGTCCTCGGGCTTGATGCGAACGCGGCTGCTGGCCGACTCCACCGGCACGGCGGCCACCGCGGCGGGAGGCTCCAGCACGAAGGTGTCGGGGGGCGTGAGCAGTGTCGTGGTGTTGGAAGCGGGTGTGTTCATGGCGGTGGTCCTCACTTGAAGCGGGCTTCGATGGCAACGATCATTCTTTCCAACCACTCCTGGCTGGGTGGGTCGATGACATCGACGACGACATCGGGCACGGCCACGCCGCGCTGCGCCCACAGTTCCGGGCCGCGCTTGTCGCCACCGGTCCGAAAGCCGTACTCGTGCGCCAGTTCGCGCAGCGCGGGGTCGCTCTCCAGCGCCGCGCCCAGGCGAACGCCTGCCGGGGTGTAGGGCACCAGCACATGCTTCGAATACACCGTCGGCTTGGGGTAGAGCAGCACCATCTCGCTGCCCTTGCCGGCCTTCTCGGGGTGCTTCAGCCAGTACTCGACCATTTGCGACTCGTAGGCCATCAGCAGCGGCGCCTTGCCCATGCCCAGGGCCAGGTAGTCCTCGAAGGGCCCAGCCGAAGACTGTTCCTGGAAGCCCTGGCGCAGGAACAGCGGCGCCACGCGCGGCAGCACGCGGTCCACGTCTTCCTGGCTCTGCACGATCTGCTGGTTGTTGGCCACGTAGCTGGCCAGCGACAGGTACATCGCAGCGCTGTTGGAGGTGCGCACGTCGGTGGAATTCACAAGCACCGACTTGCTGGTGGGGAAGGCCTCGCTCCTCTTGAGTTCTCGCCAGCGCGTGCCCTGTTCCACCATCGCCATCAAGCCAGGCAGGTCCACCACGTAGTAGATCTCGCCCTGGCGCTGCGCAATGCCGTTGGCGACCAGGATCTCC
>DASQFA010000042.1:0-2855 GCA_035633375.1 Rubrivivax sp. | reverse complement strand
GAAAAGGACATCCCGGCACTGCAGCGCGTGCTGCCGCTCGACTTCACGTTTGCGGTGGCCAAGGGACGCAGACGGTACGCCTGCACGGCCAAGCTCTTTGCCGCACTGGATGACCTTCGGCAGAAGAGCCTGGGCCTCGGCGAGTCGGAAGCGCCCGTGGCTCGCGATGACGAGATTGTGCCGTTGCAAGAGCTCGTCCGACTCGCCGAGGCCTTCGAGGCCGGCGGCTGGAGCGGCGACCGGGACGAACTCTCGGTGCCGATCGCGGACGATCTGTGGGAGAAGATCACGACCGACCGGCAAGGCTGTTCCGGCAACCGCTGCACGCAGTTCGCCACCTGCCCCTAGCCTGGATTTCCACGGCCCAAGGTTAGGCTAACGCGGCCGGTGCGCGGGCTGCTTTCCCCGCTCTGCAATCACTCGATGCGCCTGCGCATGCGTTAGCGTAAAGTGTGCCGAAAGTGGCACTATTCAACGTCATTACGCGAATTGTCATAGCCGCAGCGTGTACAGGCTTGCGACGACGACTGCCTGCTAATCCTTTCCCTATAAGGCGTTTAGCCTACTGCCTATTGTGGGTGCGCAACCCCTTGACAACTACATGTTGTATGTAGCAGCATGCATGTGTGGGTATAGGCGCACCTAAAGACATAACGCAATGCCGCCGCTTCTTCGAGCAGCCCTCCCAGCCGCGCCAGCGCATGTACGAGGCCCTGCGCGCCTACTTCCTCGAAGGCCATCCCTCCCAAGTGGTCGCCCGCACCTTCGGCTACAGCCCGGGTGCATTTCGTGTGCTCTGCCATCAGTTCCGCCGTGACACGAACCCCCAGTTCTTCGTCGCGCCCGCGCCCGGGCCGCGCACGCAGCCGAAGAAATCCAAGGCGCGCGATTTGGCCGTGGCGCTGCGCAAGCAGAACCATTCGGTCTACGAGATCGCCCAAGCGCTGAAGCAACAGCAGATGGCCTTGAGCCCGACGGCCGTGCGTGAGTTGCTGCGCACGGAAGGCTTCGCCCCCTTGCCGCGGCGCCTGGACGAGGAGCGGCCGGCGCACCTCGGGCCGACGGCGGAGCCGGTGGCCGATGTGCGGGCGTTTTCGCTGGTACCCGGCACCCAGTTCGTGACTCGCTGCGGCGGGCTATTCCTGTTCCTGCCCGATCTCGTGCGCCTTCAGGTGCGGGCCCTGTCGGAGGCGGCCCGGCTACCGGGCTCGGCCATGATCCCGTCGGGGCACGCGCTGCGCGCCGCATTGGCACTGAAGTTGTGGTCCATCGAGCGCAAGAGCCACGTCATGGCGCTGGTGAGCGACCCGGGCTTGGCGCTGTTCTGCGGGCTCAACGCGATCCCGAAGAAGAGCTACCTGTGCGAGTATTCCTCGCGCGTGGATCACGCCCGCACCACCGGCCTGCTGGCGGCCTGGCACCGCGCGGTGGCCCAGGACAAGCTGTTCGCCGGGGAATCCTTCAATCTCGATTTCCACTCGGTTCCCTACTACGGGGAGGATGCGCAACTCGAGCGCCACTACGTCTCGATGCGTAGCCGCGCCCAACCGAGCGTGCTTGCCTTCCTCGCCCAGGATGCGGCCGGTCGCGCGTTCTGCTACTCCAATGCTGATCTACGCAAAGGCGAGGAAGCCGAGGAGATCTTCCGCTTCATCGACTTCTGGAAGAAGCACCACGGGGAGAACCCTCGGCATCTCGTCTTCGATTCGCGTCTGACCACCTACGCGAATCTGGCGCGACTGGAGGCCTTGGGTATCACCTTCATCACACTGCGCCGGCGCTCCGCCAAGTTACTCGACGAAATCAAAGCGCTGCCGGCTTCAAGCTGGCGGCGCGTGAGCCTGGATGTGCCGGGGCGCAAGTACAAGACGCCGCGGGTGTTCGAGCAGCCGGTCGCACTGGCCGGGGCCACGTTCCGACAACTGTTCGTGCTCGATCTGGGTCACGAGGAACCGACGATCCTGCTCACCAACGATCGCCAAAGCACCCACGCCAAGCTGCTCACCCGCTACGCGCAGCGCATGCTCATCGAGAATGCCCTGTCGGACGCCGTGCGCTTCTTCCACATGGATGCACTGTCCTCGGCGGTGGGCCTGAAGGTCGATTTCGATATGGCCCTGCTGGTGATCGCCAGCGGCCTATACCGTCTGCTGGCCCGGCGCATGCGCGGTTACGCAGATGCCCAGGCCCGCCACATCTTCCGCGATCTCATCGACACGCCGGCCGACGTCACCGTCTCTGCGCGCGAGGTCCACGTGCGCTTCCACCGCCGCGCTCACCTACCGATCATTATCGCTTCCGGCATGCTGGACTCGCCAATCCAGGTGCCCTGGTGGCAGGATTACACGCTGCGCATGAGTGCGTAGTCGAAACGAAAAATCGGTCCGCCGTTAGGTGAATTTCGGAGCGTGGAAATCCAGGCTAGACAAGCGCGTGGAAGTCTACGAAGCAGCGAAGCAGAAGCACCCAGAGCGTTGGAGCGGAACCACTCGAAACTGGCAGCCCATCCACGTCGTGCACTTGAATCCTGATCAACACGCCGTCGAAAGTGGCGAGCAAAAGAAGGAGAAGTTGGCGATCAAAAAAGCAGCGTAATGGCGCCAAGCGAACCGCATGTCAGCGTCCGGTCGGTGTCAGCTTTGCTCTTGGCACTAGCCCGCATGGGCTGTCCGCCATACTCCACCGAATCATCCAGCAAACATGCCGAGCATTCAGCCGCCGCTTTTCCTGCTAAACCGCTTTTGGCAATAACACTTCTAGGCGACAACTAGCTGGACAATTACCGCCACCCCTGACGCCCGCCCGGGTGCCTCCGCTTCGGGAGATACAGGGCGTCACCCTGGGCGAGGACGAAG
>DASQFA010000041.1:0-2265 GCA_035633375.1 Rubrivivax sp. | reverse complement strand
GTCTGCCGGCACGCCCAGAACGACCTGCACACGACCACCAACATCCTGGCGACGCCCTTGGCTCAAAAGTGCATCAAACCGTTCACGCCAGCGGCGTTCGACGCCAATGGCAATCGCTTGGCGGCGGCGACCGCCGAATGCCGCACCAGCGAAATCACTCTCGCCGAGTTCAAGACGCTGCGCGGGAAGATGGATGCCTTCAACCCGAATGCGCGCACTGTGGCAGAGTACCTGGGCGGAACGGCGAACTTCCGCACCGACCTGTACTCGGGCCCGAGCAGCGGCACCTTGCTGACGCACAAGGAAAGCATCGAGCTATTCAAGCAACTCGGCGTGAAGATGACCCCCGAGCTGAAGGGCCCGAGCGTGACGATGCCTTTCGACGGCTTCTCGCAGCAGGCCTACGCGCAGAAGATGATCGACGAGTACAAGCAGGCGCGCGTGCCGGCGCGCAACGTCTGGCCGCAGTCCTTCGACAAGCGCGACGTCCTGTACTGGGTGCAGAACGAGCCCGCCTTCGGTCGCCAAGCGGTCTACTTGGACGACGCCAATACCGTCGCCGACTTGCCCAATGCAGCCGAGCTTGCCGGCTATCGCGCGCAGGGCATTCGCATCGTCGCGCCGCCGATCTTTGCGCTGCTGAGCGCCGACGCCAACGGCAATATCCTGCCCTCGCAGTACGCAGTCGATGCCAAGAGGGCAGGGCTGGACATCATCACGTGGACGCTGGAGCGCTCCGGCATCCTGGCCGATGGCAACAACGGCTTTTACTACCAGACCTTCGACAGTGCCATCCAGCGTGAAGGCGACATGATGCGGGTGCTGGACGTGCTGGCCAGGGACGTGGGCATCATTGGCATCTTCTCCGACTGGCCCGCCACGGTGACGTTTTTCGCCAATTGCATGGGCCTGAAGTAGGCATCCATTGCTGAATCGCCAGCGTCGCGAACACCGCGGCACCTGCCGTCATCGCCGCGACATCGAAGCGGCCGAGCATGGCTGACGTGCTCAACCCGGGAAAGACATCATGCGCTTCGTCTCACATGCTACCCATTGCGTGGCTCCGCTCGTCGCCTGGCTTCTGCTGGCGAGCGCCGCGCAATCACAAACATTGACCGGGTGGGCCCAGATGCCCGCGAGCACCTTTGCCGACGGCCCCACGTCGGGACAGTTCGCCGCGCCCAACCCCTATGGCACGAACCTGCCCCCCTACCTCGGCAGGCAGCCGGTGCAGGGCTTCTCGGCCGTGCTGCCCGGCGCGCGAAAGAACGTCTTCCACTTCCTCGTGGACAACGGCTTCGGCGCCCAGGGCAACTCAGCCGACGCGCTGCTGCGCGCCTACAGCCTGCAGGTGCATTGGCGCACCCGCAAGGGTGGGGCTGGGACCATCTCGCCGGCCGATTGGTGGTCGGGCGGCGCTCGCCCCGCATTCGATCAGCACACCCGGCTGCAGCTCAACGACGCGCGGCGGCAGCTGACGGTGCCGATCCAGGCCGACTACACGAACTACTACAACAACCCCGGCAATCCGCCGGTCGATGCAGGCATCCGCCGTGGTCGCCTGTTGACGGGCGCCGACTTCGACATCGAATCCTTCCGCCGGGATCGTTACGGCAACTATTGGTTCGGCGACGAGTTCGGACCGTATCTGATCAAGACGAACGCCCAAGGCACCGTGCTGCGCAGCGAGATCTCGCTGCCGGGTGTATACGCGCCGCAGCACAAGGACGTGGTGGCCGGCCGGGCCGTGGCCAACCTGCCCAGTTCGGGTGGCTTCGAAGGTATGGCGATCAACAAGAGCGGCTCCAAGCTCTATACGTTGCTGGAGCGCAGCGTGGCGGGTGATGCCGACAAGACCCTGCGCATCGACGAATTCGACATCGCCAGCGAGAAGTACAGCGGCCGGCGCTTCATCTACAAGCTCGACGCCAACGGCACCAACATCGGCGACATGGTTGCCGTCGACGACACCCGCTTCGTGGTGCTTGAGCGCAACGGCGGCACGGCGACCACGCCGAACCTGGTGCCGTTCAAGAAGGTCTACCTGGTCGACATCGAAGACGTTGCCGACGGTGGCGTGGTTCGCAAGATGGAGTTGGTCGACCTTATGAACCTGGCCGACCCGCGCGACCTCAACGCAGACGGCAGCGCGGTCTTCAGCCTTCCGTACGTCACGATCGAGAACGTGCTCGTGCTCGATGCACGCACCTTGCTGGTGGTGAACGACAACAACTTCCCCTACGGGGGTGGGCGCGAATTGGCCTC
>DASQFA010000040.1:0-4967 GCA_035633375.1 Rubrivivax sp. | reverse complement strand
CGTCCTTGCGTGCGTTGTTCAGCTCGAACTTCATGCCGCCCAGGTCGCCGTACAGCGTCTTCGCCATGACCTGGAAGATGCCCGAGTTGACCAGCCCGGCCGACACCAGCTCGACCAGCTTGTTCGGGTCGATGCCGGCGCGCTGGCCCACCGCGAAGGCCTCGGCGATGGAGGTGCACATGGCCTGGGCGATGAAGTTGTTCAGCAGCTTGATGATGTGGCCCGCACCGGGCCCGCCGACATGGAACACGTTCTCGGCAAAGGCGCGCAGCACCGGCTGCAGCGTTTCGAAATCGGCCGCGTCGGCGCCGACCATGACGTTCAGCTTGCCGGCCTCGGCCTCCACGGGCGTGCGCGCCAGCGGTGCGTCGACATAGCGCACGCCGACGGCGGCGCATTGTTCGCGCAGCCTGGCGGTGGAATCGGGCTCGCTGGTCGAGCAGTCGACGATCATCAGCCCCTTGGCCGCACCGGCAAGCAGCCCGTCGCGACCCGCCACCGCGGCCTCCACCTGCGGCGAGCCGGTGACACAGAGAAAGACGATGTCGCTGCCCACGGCCAGCGCCTGGGCCGAGGGCGCGCGTGTCGCGCCGGCCGCCAGCAGGTCGGCCACGCGCTCGCTGTTGCGGTGCACGGTCAGCGACAGCGGCCAGCCCTTGGCCAGCAAATTCTTCGCCATGCCGTGGCCCATCATTCCCGATGCGCCGATGAATCCGATGCGTTGCATGTTCAGTCTCCTTGTGTGGGTGCGCCGCTGCTGCCCGGGCGTAGGCCTGACATTGTGAGGCGCCGCCATGGGGCGCGCCGCGCCCTCCTCCCCGCTGGCCGGCCCAGGCTTCGACACCGCGGCACCTTCGGCCACAGCGCCGCGCGCCAGATGCCCCGCAGCCGGGCCGCCGCCCGCTGTTGCCGCTGGTGCGATGCAAGGCCTGGCGGATGGCCGGCGGCTTCGAGATCGGCCACGGCCTGCGGCAGCGGCTTGATCTCGAGCGGGGCGTGCACGGTGGCCGCCGCTACCCCGAGCGGACCTTCTCTTGGGGATCCTCATTGCAACTGCATAATTCTGCAGTTTCATTGACGCCCTGAACGCCTGCAACAGCGCGCTTCTTATCCGCAAAAATGTGACCCATGCTGGATGAACTGCGCCTGGCCGCGGCGCGGCAACGCGCCAACCATCTGCTGCGCAGCCTGGTCCTCGGCTGCAAGCGGCTGCTGACGGAACGTGGCGAAACCAACAGCATGGCCATTGCGCGCCAGCTGATCGAACGCATCGACATGCTGCCCGAGGAACAGCTCGGCGGCTTCTTCCAGTACCTTGCGCGCCAGCTCGGCCCCGATCCGCAGCAGGTGCTGCGTGCGGCACTGGCCTATGCCGAGCAGCCCGATGCGCAGCGGCAGATCCTGCTGACCCAGGCCGCCGAGCCGCCGCGGCAGGAGTTGCTGCGCCGGCTGAACCGCACCCCCGGCGGCACCGGCACCCTGGTGCGCATGCGCCGCGCACTGCTGCACCGACTGCCCAGCCAACCCGAGCTGATGGGGCTGGAGGCCGACCTGCTGCATCTGTTCAGCTCGTGGTTCAACCCCGGCTTCCTGCAAATGCGCCGCGTGGACTGGAACTCGCCCGCCATGCTGCTGGAAAAGATCATCCATCACGAGGCGGTGCATGCCATCGACGGTTGGGACGACTTGCGCCGCCGCCTGCAACCCGACCGCCGCTGCTTCGCCTTCTTTCACCCGCAACTGCCCGACGAGCCATTGATCTTCGTCGAGGTGGCACTGCTGCATTCGATGCCGGACGCCATCGCGCCGCTGATCGACAAGGCCTCCACCCCGCTGCTGCCCGAGCGCTTCCGCGTGGCGGCCTTCTACAGCATCAGCAACTGCGAGCCGGGGCTGCGCAACGTGTCGCTGGGCAACTTCCTCATCAAGAGCGTGGCCGAGCAGTTGCAGCGCGAGCTGCCGCGCATCCGCAGCTTCTGCACGCTGTCGCCGGTGCCCGGCTTTGCCGCTTGGCTGCTGGGCGAACCGGATTTCGGCGCGCTGCCGAACCTGCGCCGGCACGCGGCCACCGACTTCAGCGCCGCGCGCGAGCACCTGCGTGCGCTGTGCGGTGGCGAACTCTCGGCGCTGCAGCGCGCAGCCACGCACGACAAGCTGGACAAGGAATCGCTGGCCGCGCTGCTGACGCTGTGTTCGGCCTACCTGCTGCACCTGTCGCCCACGCCGGCCGGCGACCCGGTAGCGCGCTTCCACCTGGACAACGGCGCGCGCCTGGAGCGGCTGAACGCGCATGGCAACATGTCGGCCAAGGGGCTGAAGCAGTCCTTCGGCATCATGGTCAACTACCTGTACGACCTGGACAAGATCGAAGCCAGCCACGAGAAGTTCAAGCAAGGTGAAGTGGCGCGCTCGCGTGCCGTGCACACCGTGATGTAGGTTCCCCCCACAAGAGCCATGGAGACCACATGAGGACGTCGAATCCCCTGACCCTTCGCCGCACGCGCCGCGGCCTGCTGCTGGCCTGCGCCGTCGCACTGGGCAGCCCCCTTGCGCTGGCGCAGAGCAACTGGCCGAGCAAGCCGGTGACCATCGTCGTGCCCTTCCCGGCCGGCGGCGGCACCGATGCCTTCGCGCGGCCGTTGACCGCGGTGCTGAGCAAGAACCTGGGCAAGCAGTTCATCATCGACAACAAGGGCGGCGCCGGCGGCACGCTCGGCGCCGGCGTGGCCGCGCGCGCCGCACCCGACGGCTACACCCTCTTCATGGGCGCGGTGCACCACGCCATCGCACCGTCGATGTACCCGAAGCTCGACTACCACATCGAAACCGACTTCGTGCCCATCGGCATGGTCTCGAGCGTGCCGCAGGTGATCGTGGTGCACCCGCAGCGCGTGCCGGTGTCCGACCTGAAGGGCTTGCTCGAATACCTGCGCAAGAACCCGGGCAAGCTGAACTACGCCTCCGCCGGCAACGGCACCAGCCACCACCTGGCCGGCGAGCTGTTCAAGCTGCAGACCGGCACCTTCATCACCCACATCCCCTACCGCGGCGCCGGCCCGGCACTGCAGGACCTGATCGCCGGGCAGGTGGACATGATGTTCGACGGGCTGGGCTCCTCGGCAGCGCACATCAAGGCCGGGCGCATCAAGGGCCTTGCCGTGGCGTCCGACAAGCGCGCGCCCGGCTTCCCGGACCTGCCGGCCACTGCCGAGCTGGGCCTGGCCAGCTACCAGGTGGCCACCTGGTATGGCCTGTGGGCGCCGAAGGGCACGCCCAAGGACGTGGTCGAGCGCATCCAGGCCGAGTTACGCAAGGCGCTCAATTCCGAGGAGCTGGTCGTCGCCTGGCGCGGCATCGGCGCGGTCACGCCCGACCTGTACGGCGAGGCCTTCGGCCGATTCGTCGGCAGCGAGGTCAAGCGCTGGGCCGCGGTGGTCAAGTCCTCGGGCGCGAAGCTGGAGTGAACGGCCGGCCCACGGATCACGACCATGAACAACAGCAACCTGTTTGCCGCGCTGCGCGCGTCCTTCCCTGCCGACCTGGGCCGCAGCGCCATCGAAACCGCCGACGGCCCCGGCGCGCCGCTGCACTACAGCTGGCGCGACCTGGAGCGCGGCACGGCGATGCTGGCCAACCTGCTGGCCTCGCTGGAGCTGCCGTGCGGCGCGCGTATCGCCGTGCACACCGAGAAGAGCGTCGAGGCGCTGATGCTGTACCTGGCGGTGCTGCGCGCCGGCTATGTGTATCTGCCGCTGAACACCGCCTACCAGGCCGGCGAGATCGAATACTTCATCGGCAATGCCGAGCCCAGCGTGGTGGTGTGCTCGGGCAGGAACTTCGGCTGGGTCAGCAAGATCGCCTTCAAGGCGGGCACGAAAAGCGTCTTCACGCTCGACGACGACCGCACGGGCAGCCTGCTCGACCGCGCCGCGCTGATGAGCGACCAACACCCGGTGGCACTGCGCAGCAGCGACGACCTGGCGGCCATCCTCTACACCAGCGGCACCACCGGGCGCAGCAAGGGCGCGATGCTGTCGCACGCCAACCTGCTGAGCAATGCGCGGGTGCTCGAGGACTGCTGGGGCTGGCGCGCCGACGACGTGCTTATTCACGCGCTGCCGATCTTCCATGTGCACGGACTGTTCGTCGCCTCGCACGGCGCGCTGCTGGCCGGCGCCCGGATGATCTGGTTCGGCAAGTTCGACGCGCGCGCGGTGATCGAGCGGCTGCGCGAAGCCACGGTGTTCATGGGCGTGCCCACGCTGTACGTGCGCATGCTGGCCGAGCCGGGGTTGAGCCGCCAGGCCTGCGCGCACATGCGGCTGTTCATCGCCGGTTCGGCGCCGCTGCTGATGGAGACCTTCAACGAATGGATCTCGCGCACCGGCCACACCATCCTCGAGCGCTACGGCATGAGCGAGACGGTGATGCTCAGCTCCAACCCCTATGACCCGCAGCAGGGCGAGCGCCGCGGCGGCACCGTCGGCTTCGCGCTGCCGGGCGTGGGGCTGCGCGTGCGCGACGACAAGGGCGGGCCTTTGCCGGCGGGCGAGATCGGCCACATCGAGGTGCGCGGCCCGAACGTCTTCACCGGCTATTGGCGCATGCCCGAGAAGACCGCCGAGGAGTTCACCGACGACGGCTGGTTCAAGACCGGCGACGTCGGCAAGATCGGCAGCGACGGCTACGTCACCATCGTCGGGCGCAGCAAGGACCTGATCATCAGCGGCGGCTACAACGTCTATCCGGTGGAAGTGGAAGAGTGCATCAATCAGCTCCCTGGCGTGGCCGAAACGGCAGTCATCGGCGTGCCACACGCCGACTTCGGCGAAGCGGTGGTGGCGGTGGTGGTGCGCAAGCCGGGTGCGGTGCTCGACGGCACGGCCATAGGTGCCGAGCTGAAGAGCACGATCGCCAACTTCAAGGTACCCAAGGCGGTGTTCGTGGTCGACGACCTGCCACGCAAC
>DASQFA010000039.1:0-10853 GCA_035633375.1 Rubrivivax sp. | reverse complement strand
TCGTCGGACAGGCCCAGGGCACGCAGCACGTAGCTCGGCTCCAGGCTGGCCGAGGTGCAGGCCGAGCCCGACGACACGGCAATGCCCTTCATGCCCATCAGCAGCGACTCGCCTTCGACGAACTGGAAGCTGATGTTCAGGTTTTGCGGCACGCGCTGCGCCAGGCTGCCGTTGACGCGCACCTCGGGGATGGCCTGCAGCCCTGCCAGCAGCCGGTCGCGCAGCCCGCGCAGGCGTTCGTTCTCGGCCGCCATGTGCACACCGGCCAGCCGGTAGGCCTCGCCCATGCCGACGATCTGGTGCGTGGGCAGCGTGCCGCTGCGCATGCCGCGCTCGTGGCCGCCGCCGTGGATCAGCGCCTCGATGCGCACACGCGGCTTGCGCCGCACGTACAGCGCGCCGATGCCCTTGGGGCCATAGGTCTTGTGCGCCGACAGGCTCATCAGGTCCACCGGCAGCTGGCCCAAGTCGATGGCCACCTTGCCGGTGGCCTGCGCCGCATCGACATGGAACAGCACGCCGCGGCTGCGGCACAGCGCGCCGATGGCGGCCACGTCCTGGATGACGCCGATCTCGTTGTTCACCAGCATCACCGACACCAGGATGGTGTCGGGCCGCAGCGCCGCGCGCAGCACCTCCAGGTCGAGCAGGCCATCGGCCTGCACGTCGAGCACGCTGACTTCGAAGCCGGCGCGTTCCAGCTCGCGCAGCGTGTCGAGCACCGCCTTGTGCTCGGTCTTCAGCGTGATGAGGTGGCGGCCGCGGCCCTGGTGGAAAGCCGCCGCGCCCTTGATGGCCAGGTTGTTGGATTCGGTGGCGCCGCTGGTCCAGGCGATCTCGCGCGGGTCGGCGCCGATGAGTGCCGCCACCTGCTCGCGGGCGATCTCCACCGCCTCTTCGGCCGCCCAGCCATAGCCGTGGCTGCGCGAGGCCGGGTTGCCGAAGATGTCGTACAGGTACGGCACCATCTTCTGCACCACGCGCGGGTCCACCGGGGTGGTGGCGGCGTAGTCCAGATAGATCGGCAGGCTACTGTCCATCGGTGGGTCCTTGGCTGCTGTGACCAGCTTCTCAGCAGGGACCGTGCCAGCGTTCGCGGCGTCCTGCTGCCTGCCGGAAAGTCTTTCACTGACAGCGACTTGCATGCTGATCGCCGCAACCGCATGGGTTGCCGACAGATGCTTCGGTGGTGTCGCCTTTGTTCGGATCGCGACGCGCCAGGCGCCGCCGCAGGCATCAGGTGCTGTGCGGCAAGAAGCGCACCTTCACGTCGGCCGGCAGCGCGAAGTACGGCGACGAGGTGATCAGCAGATCCGCCCCGCTGCGCGCGTAGTCCACTGCGTTGGCCAGTGTTACGCCGCCGGCGGGCGCCAGCCGCGGGTGCAGGCCGGCGGCCTGCAGACCGGCGCGCAGTGTTGCCACGGCGGCCGCGGCGAAGCGCTCGAGTTGAAGCACATCAGCGCCCGCCCGCGCCATAGCCAGCGCATCCGCTTGCGAACACACCTCGACCACCAGCCGCTTCTATGGCTGCTCCCGGCGCACACGTGATCGCCGATAGCGTGCTGCTGGTCTTCGATCAACCGCAGGCGCCGCTGCCGGTGAACGCCGGCCCCTTCGCGCTCATCAGTCGCTACCACCAGACCACCGGCCCGCGCTACCTGCGTGGCCTGCGCAAGGTAGAACTGCACAAGCTGGGGTGAACTGAAGCACGGGCCTGCAGCTCAGGCCGCCGACACCGCCACCATCACCGAATGGGCCTTGAAGACCGCGGTGGCCGGCTGGCCCACGGCCACCCCGAGGGCCGATACGGCGGCGTTGGTAACGCCGGCCGTGACGGTGGATCCGCCAGGCAGCGTCAGGCCTATCAGCGACGACACCGCGCCTTTGTCGATGCGCGAGATCGTGCCCGGCAGCTGGTTGCGCGCCGAAAGCTCGAAACCGGCGAAGTCGGTGACCAGCACCACCGCCGAGGCCTTGACCAGGGCGATGGCCTCCTGGCCGACCTTCAGGCGCAGCTTGTGCGCTGCCGCCGCCGTCAAAGTGGCCGTGATGGCCTGGCCGCCGGGCAGCCGGATGCTGGCCTGCGCCGAGACCGGGCCCAATTCGACGCCATCGATGACGCCTGCGAACTGGTTGCGAGCGGTAGTCTTCATCGCGATTCTCCTGAGGGTGCCGGCCAGCGCCGGCTGTTGCTTGAGCCAATCGTCCTGCACGCGCAGGAAGTCTTCATGCGCGGCCTGCAGTTGCTGCCAGCACACCAGCAAAGCCTGTGCCGCGGGCGTGAGCCGCGAGCCGCCGCCCTGCCGGCCGCCCGTGGCAGTTTCGAGCAGGGGCGCATGAGCGAGGTGGGTCGCCGTTTCCAGCACCAGCCAGGCGCCCTTGTAGCTGTAGCCCGCCACGCGCGCAGCCTTGTTGATCGAACCCGTGTTGGAAATGCCCTGCAGCAAGGCGAAGAAGCGGGCATCGAGTCGGCCTGCGAGCGTCAGCTGGCCCGAGAGCAAGGTCCTGTCGTGCATGGGCGCCGGGCGAACGAATGTCCTTCAGGGCGCGTCGACCACGGACAGTCGTTGCACCCGCCGCACCCAACGCGTGGGCCGCGTCTCGGCCGGCACGACCAAGCGCCAGGGGCCTGCGGTCGCAGACAGCGCCGCCAGGCGGGCGGCATCCGGCACCACGGCCACACCATCGGCCCGAACCACGCTCAGCTCCTGGGCCCACGCTGGAAGCAGCGCCAGCCACGGCAGTACCGCCGCCGCACCCTGCCGGTCGCGGCGCCTGTCAAACCGGGCCGGCGACCGACAGCAGGCCACGGACCTTCTCCTCGTGCGGGCGCGCAGCGCGCTGAGTGCCCGGTTGCAGCGCACGGCGCAGGGCGGGCCGGCTGTCGCCGGCATCGAGATCGACCTCGCGCACCACCTGCCCGCCATCGACCAGGAAGGCGACGTTGGCCAGGGCCAGCACGTCGTCGATGTCGTGCGTGATCATCACCGCGGGAATGCCCCAGCGCGCGCGCACCGTGCCCAACTCTTCGCGCAGCTGCTCGCGCAGCATCGGGTTGAGCGCGGCAAAGGGTTCGTCGAGCAGCAGCACGCGCGGCCGGCACGCCAGCGCACGCGCCAGCGCCACGCGCTGCTGCTGGCCGCCGGACAGCGTGGACGGCCGGCTGCCCGCCATCGTCGACAAGCCGAAGGACTCGAGCAGCTCGTCGACACGCAAGGCGTCTTCGCGCGAGAGCCCACGACACCACGACGTGAGCCCGAAGGCGACGTTCTGGCGCACGTTGAGGTGCGGGAACAGGGCGTAGCTCTGGAACAGGTAGCCCACGCCGCGCCGCGACGGCGCGATGTCGATGCCTTGCGCGGCATCGAACAAGGTCTGCCCGCCGATGTGCACGTGGCCGGCCGTCGGTCGCAGCAGCCCGGCCATGGCCTGCAGCGTGAGGCTCTTGCCGGCGCCCGACGGGCCGTACAGCGCCACCACCGGCGCGCTGCTGGCAAAAGCCGTGTCCAGGTCGAAGCGCCGCTGGCCGTCGCTGAGCGACAGCCGCAGGGCAACGTCGATCGTGGTCTCGGTCATGGCCGGGCAAACCCGCGCCGCGCCAGCACGTCCTGCGCTGCGGGCGCGGACAGGAAGGCAATGAACTCCGCCGCCAGCGCCTTGTGCTTGCTGTCGGTGACCACCACCGCCGGGTAGCGGATGGGCGCGTGGCCGGTCACCACCGTTACCACCTGCACCCTGTCGGCCATCAAGGCGGCGTCGGTGCTGTAGAGAATCCCGGCCTCGACCTCGCCGCGCGCCACGTAGTCCAGCACCTGGCGCACCGTGTCGCCGGGTACCAGCTTGGGTTGCAGCGGCTCCCATAGCTGCGCAGCGGACAGCGCCTGCTGCGTGTACCGCCCCGCAGGTGTGGTGGCCGGCTTGCCGATGGCGATGCGCCGGACCTCGGGCCGCGCCAGGTCGGGCAGGGCCCGCAGCTCGGGCCCGCCTTGCGTGGCGCGGATCAGCACCAGCGTGTTGGCCGCAAAGACGCGCCGGCTGGCTTCGTCCAGCATCTTCTGTTCGACGCCGCGGGCCACCGTCTCCTCGTCGGCACTGACGAACACGTCCACCGGTGCACCCTGCACGATCTGCTGCAGCAGCGGGCCCGACGCGGCGAAGTTGAAGCGCAGCGTGACGCCCGGATGGGCGGCCTCGAAGCGCGGGCCGATCTCGCGCAGCGCCTCGGTCAGGCTCGCCGCGGCCGAGACCGTGACTTGCTGCGCCAGTGCAGACGCCGCCGCGGCGACCAGCAGGGCCGCGACACCCAGTGATTTCAACAACCTCATCAGAACTTCCTCCTGTCCAGGAAATGCTGAGCGACCACGAGCACACCCACCGAGAGCAGTGACGTGATGACTACCAGCAACAAGGCCTGATCGTCCTGCCCGGCCTGCACCGCGTCGTAGATGGCCATCGACAAGGTCTGCGTCTGCCCGGGAATGGAGCCGGCCACCATCAGCGAAGCGCCGAACTCGCCCATCGCGCGTGCGTACGCCAGCAGGGTGCCGGCCAGGATGCCCGGCCAGGCCAGGGGCAGCGTGACGCGGATGAAGGTGGACAGCGTCGATTGGCGCAGCGTGCGCGAAGCCGACTCGAGCGTTCGATCGACCGTGCCGAAGGCGCTGCTCGCGCTCTTGAGCACGAGCGGCAGCGCCACCAGCGCCGAGGCCACCACCGCGCCGTGCCAGCTGAAGATGATGGTGTAGTCGAAGTTCTCGCGCAGCAACGCCCCCAGTGAGCTGTTGCGACCCATCAGCACCAGGATGCCGTAGCCCAGCACGGTGGGCGGCAGCACCAGCGGCAGCATGCAGACGGCTTCGAGCACCGCCGAGCCGGTGAAGCGGCGGCGTGCGAACAACCAGCCCAGCGCCACGCCCACCACCAGCGCCAGCAGTGTAGCCACGGCAGCCACCCGCAGCGACAGCAGCAGCGGATGCCAGTCGAAGCTGTGTAGTGTTTCCGACATTCGTGATGAATCTGACTTCACAACGAATGTATTGCAAACTTCGGGCCAGCCACCGGCACGCCGGCCAGCGCGGGAGACTACAGCCGCGGGATCGCGCGAGCGGTCACGAGCTCGAACCCGGTGTCGAACACCGCGGGCTTGTCGGCTGCGTTGCCGGCACTGTGGGCGCGGCGCATGCGCTGCACACGCCGCACCCAGGTGCCCAGCAGCGTGCGCCAGGCTTCCAGGTCTTCCTGCTGCTGCAGTTCGCAGGGCGGCTGGCCCCTGCCGCCGACAGCGCTGCCGGCCTCGTCGAAATCCGTGCTCCAGCGCGAATAGACATGCCGGTAGTAGCACATCAGGCCCAGCGTGTCGTAGCCGCGCCATTTCGAGGCCGGCACGTCGTCGTCGTGGAAGGCCTGCATGCGCACCGGCCACACCACCTGTTCGACCAGCTCGGCCGGCAGCCGCGCCTGCCAATGCCCGCCCTCACGCTCCACGCTGTGCTCCGCGGGCCCCGCGGACCCTGCGGCGCAAGCGGCGTGCGCGCGCGGTCGCGCTCAGGCTTCGTGGCCGAAGCACAGGCCGCGGTCGCTGCATTGCATGCAGCTCGGTGCCTTGCAGATGTAGAGCGCTTCGCGTTCGCACAGCTGCTTGTACAGAAACTTCTTCCATTTCATGTCCAGGTGGTTGCGCTCCACCAGGGCCGGGAACCAATGCCGCATCATCGCCGAAAGCTCGGCCCGCGAGGCCAGCTGCAAGTCTTGCCACAGATGTTGGTCGCCCAGGCAGGCCACGGCCACGATCTCGGCCACGCAAGCCGCTTCAGCTGCCGTGCCGGCTGCCGGGTCGGCATGCGCGAGCAGCAGCGTCTGCACTTCTTCGACCTCGTCGTCGCGTGTGCGGCGCCGCGCCGTCACCTCGGCCGCCAGTGGCTGCAGCAGGTGGACCGTGGCCGCAGCCATGGCGCCCATGAACGATGCCGCCTAGACCACGGCCGGCGCGTGCGTGTAGCACTTCTTGGGGCAGATCCTCGAACACGCGGTGCAGCCGATGCACAACTCGCCGTGGGCGATGGTCATGACCTTCTTCTCGTATTCCTCGTCGTCGTCGGCCTCCAGATCGACGTGGATGCGCTCGCCTTCGTCGGTGAGGCCGACGAGCTCGAGCACGCCGCGCGCGCAGACCTTGAAGCAGCGCCCGCAGCCGATGCACTTGCCCTCGTCGAGCGACTGCACGAAGCTCGGTATCCAGGTCTGGCCCGAAGGCAGGGTGATGCTGAAGGTGGCCATGCTGTGTTCCTTGTTCACGATGTTGTGGATGCGGCATTCAAGCGCGGCGTTCAAGCGCAACGCGTTCAAGCGCAACGTTCAGGCGCGACCTTCAGGCGCGACCTTCAGGCCGGGGTCAGCGCCGCCAGGCGATGGCGCGCATCGACCAGGGCCGCATGCGCTTCGAAGGCGATGCGGGCCACTTCGGGGATGCGCTGCCAGTGGGTGGGCAGCTCTTCGGACAGGTCGTGCAGGTCCATCTTGGCCTGCGTGGCCTTGGCGTTGAGTTTCTTGACTTCGGCCTTGACGGCCTCCAGTTCGGTCATGGTGTGCGCTCCTTCAGCCGAAACGCGCCACCTCGGGATAGGCGCGGATCATCTCCACGCCTTCCTTGACCAGCTTGTCGCCGGCCTCGGCCAGCTTGGCCAGGCTGGGGAAGCCGAAGCGGTGCACGTCGCGCAGGTAGCGGTTGACGACGATCAGCCGGCCGGCGCTGAGCACCGCGCGGCCGAAGCCTTCGTGGCTGATCTTCGTCATCGGCGCCACCATGCAGCCGGTCTCGCGTTCGATGGCCAGGCCGATGGCGTTGTGGAACAGGTCCAGCCGCCACAGCGTGTCGGGGTCGGGGTCGCCCATCAGCGGCAAGGCCCGGCGCTGCTCGGCCGTCAGGATGTAGGGTTCCAGCAGCTGCGCATCGCTCTTGCCTTCCCAGCTGCCGTGGGTGTCCTGTGCGCGAAGCTGCTTGATCAGCTCGCGCACGAAGCGGTCTTGCAGCAGTGCGCTGTCGTCCACCGCGGCCGCCGCGGCCGGCGCGGTGGGTGCGGGCATTTCCAGGGTCGGGGCATTCATGACTTCACCTCGTTGTCGCTTTCGAACTCGAAGCGCTGCTTCTGGTCCTTCAACAGGGCCTTGCGCAGCCAGGGCGGCGGCACGCCATTGACCACCGCCTGCAGCTTGACCAGGATGTCGCCGATCGACTCTGGCGAATTCACCTTGATGGGGTGGATCTTGCTGGCCACCACGCGCGCCGCAGCCGAGCCGCCGATGGCCGCGACATAGACGATGGCGCAGTCGGCGATGGCCGCCAGCTTGGGGGCGAGCTTGTCTTCGTCGCCGTCTTCGGCCAGGTCGTCGCCAAAGCCGAAGTTCTGCACGAAGCGTGAGCCCTCGGCGGTGACTTCATACACCGCCAGGTGTCTGGCCCAGCCGAAGTGCGCATCGACGCGCTGCTGGTCCTGGGTGGCAAAGGCAACTTTCATGGCAACTCCGCAAGGCGATGGATGGCGTTCAGGCGCTGGCAGCCGCCAGCTTTTCCTCGGGCGGGCGCAGCCGCTCGATGCGCGCCGGCACGCTGGCTTCGGCCACCGCCACGTGCGCAGCTGCCGGCAGCGGCCAGTCGTCGGGGTGCGCGCCATGCGGCTGCGCCACCAGCAGGTTGCCGACCTCGTAGATGAACTGGCGCGTGCCGCGGTAGCCCACATGCTTGATGTGCGCGTTGCCCAAGCGGTCGAACATCGGGATGCCGATGCGAAACAGCGGCTTGCTCAAGCGCTCGGCCGCCTGGCGGCCGTGGGAATGCGTCATCAGCAGGTCGCAGCCGGCGGCGGCGGCCGAACGCTCGAAGTCCTCGAGGTCGCCGATCAGCACCTCGGCTGTGGGCAGGCGCTGCAGCAGTGGCGAACGGGTGGTGGTGACGCACACCGAGAGTTCGGCCCCCATTTCCGACAGCACCATGCCGGCGGCGAACAGCAGGTCGGGCTCGGCGGCCAGCGCCACCTTCACGTTGCCGAAGTGGAAGTGGCCGTCGAGCATGGCGTCCACCAGCTGGCTGCGCTGGCGGCGCAGGCGCGGCGGCACCGCGCGGCCGGAGATGAGCGCGAGCTGGCGCACCAAGGCGTCGGTGGCGGCCAGGCCACTGACGCGGTCGAACAGGGTGAAGGGCACGCCACAACGCGCTTGCAGCGCCAGCGCCGCCGGGCGCATCTGCTCGCCGATGGCCAGCGTGTGCGCCGCGCCGCCCAGTTCCTGCAACGCCGCCAGCGGCGTGCCGCCCAGCGTGGTGCCCAGCCACTGCTCGGGCATGTGGCCGTCCAGCGAGCCCGAGATGTCGGGCACGAAGGTGGGCTGCAGGCCGAAGGCTTCGATCAGCTCACGCAGCTCTTCGATGTCGCCCGGGCTCAGGTGGCTGCCCGGCAGCACGTTGACCCAATGCTCGCGGCGCGGCGTGTCGGTGTGCGGCAACTGGCTGACGAGTTGCTCGACGGCACGCGCCCAGCCGTCCTGGAACGCACCCACGTAGTCCGGCGTGGAGACATACACGATCTCGGTGTCGGCCAGCTCGGGGTGGCGCTGGCGCGCCAGCTTGATGTAGCCGTCGACGTCGTCGCCCTTGGTTTCGGTCAGGCCGGTGGAGCAGATGGCGATGAGCGCCGGCTGCGCGCGGCTGCGAATGTTGAGCAGCGCCTGCTCGAGGTTGTCGAAGCCGCCCATGATGGTGGTGGCCTCGTTCATGGCGCTGGTCTGCAGCGGAATGGCTTCCTTGAAGTGCCGCACCAGCAACACGATGCCAAAGCTGGTGCAGCCCTGCGAGCCGTGCATCACCGGCATGCAGCTTTCCAGCCCCATGAAGGCGAAGGCGGCGCCCAGAGGCTGGCTCATCTTCAGCGGGTTGACGCTGCAGGCCTTCTTCGATTCGGTGACATGGGCCATCGGGTGCTCCGCGTTCAGGCGCTGGCCAGGGCGGTATCGGCGGAATCCGCGCGCTCGGCGATTGCGTCGTGCGCGGCCGGCAGCGCCTGCCAGGGCGGCGTGCTGCGCACCTGCGCCCACACCGGGTTGAACAGCGCCTTGTCGATCTCGGCCACCATCGTGACCATGCCTTCGTAGCCCGCAAAGGCGTGGTGGCGTTCCTGGTTGATGTCCATCCAGGGCATGCGCGCCTTCAGCGCCACGAACTGGCTGCGCCCGCCGCTGAGCATGATGTCGGCCTGCGCGTCGCGCAGCATGGCGTACATCTGCCTGGGCGTCATGTCGTCGATCATGTGGGCATCGTCACCCATGATGTCCTTGATCTTCTGCTTGTCTTCCTTGGTGCTCTTCTTGACGCTGGTGCCCACCACCTCGAGGCCGGCTTCCTGCAGCGCCGAGACCACGCTCCAGCTTTTCACGCCGCCTGTGATGAGCAGCACTCTCTTGCCCTGCAGGCGTTGCCGGTAGGCGCGGATGCGGCTGAAGGCGCGCGCTTCTTCCACCGCGATCAGCGCCTCGGCGCGCGCCGGCAGGTCGGCCGGGCCGCCACGCTCGACCAGCAGCCGCGCGATCTCGCGCAGCGTGGTGCTCATGTCGCCGATGCCGTAGAAGCTGCCCTCGAAATACGGGATGCCATAACGCTGCTGCATGCGCGTGGCGATGTTGATCATCGACCTGCTGCACACCATCATGTTCACGCGCGCCCGGTGCGCGGCCGCCACCTCGTGGTAGCGACCGTCGCCCGAGATGCAGCTGAGCACGCGCACGCCCAACGCGTCGAGCAGCGGCTTGACTTGCCAGAGCTCGCCGCTGAGGTTGTATTCGCCGATGATGTTGATGTCGGTGGGCGTGGTCAGCGTGGGCTCTACCGTGCCGATCACGTAATCCAGCAGCGCTTCGGCGCCGAGCTTGTTGCCCAGGTTCTTGGGGCCGGCGAAACCCGGTGCGTTGACCGGGATCACGGGGCGGCCGAACTTCTGCGTGGCGCGCTGGCACACCGCCTCGATGTCGTCGCCGATCATCGCGGTGACGCAGGTCTGGTAGACGAAGACCGCCGGCGGATCGAACTTCTCGATGACCTCGCGCACCGCCTTGAAAAGACGCTTCTCGCCGCCGTAGATGACGTCGAACTCGTTGATGTCGGTGGTCAGGCCGCTGCGGTAGAGCAGCGGGCCGGATGAGGCGCTGTGGCGGTTGTCCCAGCTGTTGCCTTCGCAGGCGGTGGGGCCGTGCACGATATGCGCTACATCCACGATCGGCTGCAGCGCGATCTTGGCGCCGTCGAAGGCGCAGCCGCCGGCCGCCGCGCCAGGGGTCAGCTGCTTGGTGCAGCCCTTCTTGCGTGCCTTCTCGCTCTTGCCCTGGTTCACATCGCAGCCGGGCTCGTCGAACACCTGCGTGATCTTGGCATTCAGCGGGGCGGACATGCGGGGCCTTTCGACGGCGGGCGGATGTCTGCCTCAATGCACAAACGGTGCCAGGCGCGGCGCGGCCGGATAGCCCATGTGAATCAAGCACTTGGCGCGATCACCGAGCTTGTGTGATTGGCGACAACCCAACAAATGCGACGCTGCCGGGTCAAGCGTCGCTCTGCGCTTACACCGCTGATGCGCAATTTCGTTCAAGACCCAAAGACGGCATAGACCGCTTGCGGCGCATAGCGGCTGTCCACGAGAGTCCGCTATCTCGCCCGAAGGTCCGGTGCGTCGCGCCGGGCGGCACCCGCCAGGGGCTCATGCTGCGGCGGTCGGCCCTTCGGTCCGACTGCACTGCGGTACTCGCCCCGGGGTCGTGCCGCATAACTCGCTACGCGCTTGCGCGCTGCGCTCAAACAGATGCGGCAAGCATGA
>DASQFA010000038.1:0-2134 GCA_035633375.1 Rubrivivax sp. | reverse complement strand
CGGCGCAGCGCCTCGTCGCGGTCGATCCAGCCGGCGTCGAAGAAGTCGAGCGCGATGCGCACCGCGGCCTGGGGCGTGCGCTTGCCGCTGCGTGTCTGCAGCAGGAACAGGCGACCCTCCTCGACGGTGAACTCGAAGTCCTGCATGTCGCCGAAGGCCTGCTCCAGGCGCTGCGTCGCGTCGAGAAGCTGCGCCCACACGGCAGGCGCCACCTCGGCCAGCGCCTGGTGGCCCGCGGCGCTGCGCCGGCCCGAGACCACGTCCTCGCCCTGCGCGTTGAACAGGAAGTCCACCCACGGTTCAGCCTCGCCACTCATCGGATGGCGCGTGAAGCCGACGCCGGCGCCTGACGATCCGCCGGCATTGCCGAAGACCACCCGCAGACGGTGCTGCAGCTGCAAGGCCATGCGTTCGGCGAGCGCGTGCAGATCCGCCTGGGCGGCAAGACCGACCCGCGTTTCGGCGGCGCCCCGTTTGCCCTGACCTGCACCCTGGTTTCACTGAGTGCCGACGGCAACTGCATCGGCAGCCGCGCCATGATCGGCGGACTGCACCGCTCCTGGGGCCCGATGGCGGCGGTGCAGGTCGACGGCATCGAGATCCTGGTGGTTGAGCACCCGGGCGCAGATGCTGAACCTGCAGCAGTTCCAGGCCTTCGGCATCGACCCTGCAGCCAAGCGCGAGGTGGCGCTCAAATCGATGCAGCACTTCTTGCCGGCTTCGAACCCATCGCCGGTGAGGTGATCGTGTGCGACAGCGGGGCCTTGTGCACGCTCAACTACGCGTTGCTGCTCTATGCGAAGCTGCCACGCCCGATGTTTCCGCTGGACAGCGACATCGACCGACATCGCCGACTGGTTGCGCCGCAACGACGACGGCATCTACATTCCTCCGGAGTAACCGACGGGCTGAAACACCGCTGCATAATCGGCGCTCGGCGCTCTGACTTCCACGTGGCGCACCAGGAGCGAACCCGATGGAACACATGATCCGGTTGCACATTGAGAAGCTGCCTGAAGGGCTCTACCTGGCCACTAGCGATGAGGTGCAAGGCTTGATCGCGCAAGGCCGTACGATTCAAGAGACCATCGAGATCGCCCGCGACGTGGCCAAGAAGCTGATCGAGGCGCAGACCGACGGCAGCACAGCAATGCTCACCCCTGCGCGCGAGGAGTTCGACTATCCGTTGATAGTTGGGACCTGATGGGCGCGCTTGCGGGCTTCCGCTACCGCGACATCGTCAAGCGGTTGAAACAGCTTGGCTTGGAGTTCCACCGCCAAGCCGCAGGGTCGCACGAGATCTGGTTCAATCCGGTCCTGAATCGTTACACCACCATCCCCAATCACCCCGGGGACATGCCCGAGGGAACACTACGGGCCATCCTCAAGCAGGCCGGCATAGAGGCAGAGAACTTCCTAGCCAGAAAGTGAGCGGTACGGGCGGCGTCAAATGCAAGGGAGCCTTGCCCCAGCCTCAGGACCGCAGCGGCGCCACGTCGAGCAAAGACTGGCCACGGTTCCTTCCCGAATCTGAAGCGACGGGCAGGGCGCCCCGACGTACAGCCGGTTCGCAGCGGAAGCGGCTGGTCACCTTCGGGCGATATCGGAGCCCCAGAGCCACAAGAATCGGGTGCCGGTCAGCGGTCGTTCGTGTGGTGCGGCGACCCAAAGCGGCCGCAGACGAAAGCCGGCTGTTCGGCGTTCATTGGCACAAGTGAACTGATAGTCATTCTCCGACCGAGCGCTCGTGTCGCTCGCCCGCTGTCGCCCGCCCGCTTGCGGCGCGAACAACAATGTTATAGCATACAAACATTATAAGTCCGTGCACTGTGGAGGTCATGATGAGCGTCAGAATCTTCTCTAGCCGAGATTTCACCCGCGACGTCGCCGCAGCCAAGGCAGCTGCGCTCACAGGTCCGGTTCTGATCACGGACCGTGGCCATCCCGCCTTCGTGATGCTCAATATTGACGAGTACCACCGTTTGCAAGGCAAGGCGCCTTCGCTATTCGCGCTGATGCAGCAACTCCCCGAACTTCCCGACGACGTCTTCGAGATCCCGCGCATGGATATCGAATTCCGTAACGTCGAATTTTGAGTCCGCATGATCGTCCTCGACACTAATGTCATCTCGGA
>DASQFA010000037.1:0-2936 GCA_035633375.1 Rubrivivax sp. | reverse complement strand
GTTTCCCGTCGCTGGCGCGCTGCCTAGCATGCGCGCCAGTTTCCATTTCCTGGATAGCCATGCCCTGCCTGACCTGTTTCCGTGGCCGCCGCGCCTTGCTGGTGGCCACGCTGGCCCTCGGGTCCAGCCTGTCCGCCTGGGGTGCAGGCCCGACCCTGCTGAACGTCAGCTACGACGTCTCGCGCGAGTTCTACAAGGACTTCAACACCGCCTTCGCCGCGCAGTGGAAGAAGAGCACCGGCGAGGACATCACGCTCAACCAGAGCCACGGCGGCTCCAGCCGGCAGGCGCGCAGCGTGGTCGACGGCCTGGAGGCCGATGTCATCACGATGAACCAGGCCAACGACATCGACATCCTGTACGAGCGCGGCAAGCTGGTGCCGCAGGACTGGGCCAAGCGCCTGCCCTACAACAGCTCGCCCACCACCTCGGTGTCGGTGATCCTGGTGCGCAAGGGCAACCCGAAGAAGATCAATGACTGGAGCGACCTGGGCCGCCCAGGCGTCGGCGTGATCATCCCAAACCCCAAGACCAGCGGCAACGGCCGCTACACCTACCTGGCCGCCTGGGGCGCGGGCATCAAGTCGGGGCTGAGCCCCGAGGCCGCCAAGGCACTGGTGACACGCATCTTCGCCAACGTGCCGGTGCTCGACGGCGGCGGCCGCGGCGCCACCACCACCTTTGCGCAACGCAAACTGGGCGACGCGCTCGTCACCTTCGAAAGTGAGGTGCCGCTGATCACCAAGGAATTCGGCGACAACTTCGAGCTCATCTACCCCAGCCGCACCATCCTGGCCGAGAACCCGGTGAGCGTGGTCGACAAGGTGGTCGACAGACGAGGCACGCGCAAGCCGGCCGAGGCCTACCTGCAGTTCCTGTACACCGAGGCTGGCCAGGAAGTCGCCGCCAGGCACAACCTGCGCCCGCGCAGCGAGAAGGTGCTGGCCAAGTACGCGAAGCAGTTCCCCAAGCTGAACACCTTCACCGTGGACGAGGTCTTCGGCGGCTGGACTCAGGCGCAGAAGGAGCATTTCAACGACGGTGCCCTTTACGACCAGATCATCGCCGTCGCCAAGGCGCGCTGATCCGCACCGGACGCCGGCCGTGATCCTGTCGCGCACCCTGCTCAAGCGCCACAGCGTGCTTCCCGGCTTCGACCTGGCGCTGGGCTTCGCGCTGCTGTATATCAGCCTGATCGTGCTGCTGCCGCTGTCGGCGGCCTTCCTGAAGACCTTCACGATGACCTGGGCCGCGTTCTGGGAAGCGGTGAGTTCGCCGCGCGTGGTGGCTTCGTACCGGCTGACCTTCGGTGCATCGTTCGCGGCGGCGCTTCTGAATGCCTTCTTCGGCTTGATCGTCGCCTGGGTGCTGGTGCGCTACGAGTTCCCGTTCAAACGCCTGATCGACGCATTGGTGGACCTGCCCTTCGCGCTGCCCACCGCGGTGGCCGGCATCGCGCTGACGGCGATCTATGCCGAGAACGGCTGGATCGGGCAATGGCTGCCCTTCAAGGTGAGCTTCACGCCGCTGGGCGTGTTCGTGGCATTGGTCTTCATCGGCGTGCCCTTCGTCGTGCGCACGGTGCAGCCGGTGCTGGAGGACGTGAACCGCGAGCTGGAGGAAGCCGCCGCCACGCTGGGCGCCAGCCGCTGGCAGACCTTCGCCAAGGTGATCCTGCCAATCGTGCTGCCCGCGCTGCTGACCGGCTTTGCGCTGGCCTTCGCGCGTGCGCTGGGCGAGTACGGCAGCGTGATCTTCATCGCCGGCAACATGCCGATGATCAGCGAGATCACGCCGCTGCTCATCATCACCAAGCTCGAGCAATACGACTATGCCGGCGCCACCGCCATCGCGGTGGTGATGCTGGTGACCTCGTTTGCGCTGCTGCTGCTGATCAACAGCCTGCAGACCTGGGCGCGCAAGCGCCAGGGGGGTGTATGAGCCGCAGGGCCGCTCCCAAGGCGACAACGAAGTTGCGGCGCAGACTCACCACTGCGCGAAGCGCTTGTGAGGTCGTAGCCAATGCCGCAGTGCGCAGCACCGAGGCTGCCTGATGAATACGCTGGCGGTTCCCGCAAGCGTGGTGCCGCACCGCGGCGTGGCACCGCACGCCATCCGCTCGGCCACAGCCGAGGCGCCGTGGGTGCGCCGCGTGCTGATCGGCGCGGCGCTGGTGTTCCTGACGCTGTTCCTTTTCGTGCCGCTGGTGACGGTGTTCTACGAGGCCTTCAAGAAGGGCTGGGACGTCTACCTGGCGGCCATTCTCGAGCCCGACGCGCGTTCGGCCATCGCGCTGACGATGCTCGCCGCCGCCATCAGCGTGCCGGCGAACCTGATCTTCGGTGTGTCCGCGGCCTGGGCCATCGCCAAGTTCGATTTCCGCGGCAAGAACGTGCTGCTGACGCTGATCGATCTGCCCTTCAGCGTGAGCCCGGTCATCGCCGGCCTGATCTACGTGCTGGTGTTCGGGCTGCAGGGCTGGTTCGGCAGCTGGTTCATCGACAACGACATGAAGATCATCTTCGCCGTGCCCGGCATCGTGCTGGCGACGATCTTCGTCACCTTCCCCTTTGTGGCGCGCGAGCTGATCCCGCTGATGCAGGCGCAAGGCCAGGAGCAGGAGGAAGCCGCGCGCGTGCTTGGCGCCAGCGGCTGGCAGATGTTCTGGCGCGTGACGCTGCCCAACGTGAAGTGGGCGCTGCTCTATGGCGTGATCCTGTGCAATGCGCGGGCGATGGGCGAGTTCGGCGCGGTCAGCGTGGTCTCGGGCCACATCCGCGGCCAGACCAACACCATGCCGCTGCACATCGAGATCGTCTACAACGAATACCAGTTCGCCGCCGCGTTTGCGGTGGCCTCGCTGCTGGCCGCGCTGGCGCTGGTGACGCTGGGGCTGAAGTTCCTGGTGGAGCAGCGCGTCAAGGGCCAGAAGCGCG
>DASQFA010000036.1:0-5158 GCA_035633375.1 Rubrivivax sp. | reverse complement strand
TCCCACCCGAACTGGTGAAGTTTCGAACGCGTCAAGGTGTTGGCATCGCAGTCAACTTCCTTGTGAACTATGGCTGGGAATGGGATCTGGACGGTCTGAAGTCTGACGGCCTTCGATCGGCAGATGTCTCGCGCGTTGACCGATGGAGAACTTTGTTCGCTGGAAGGACTTGCGATCGGTGCATGCGAGCAGCTGCTGCTTGAGTGGGCTGTCGACCCTGTCGTTCACCAGGAAGAACGGGCGCGGACCGATCTGGATGCTCGGGCCGCGGTCCGCGTCATGACGGTCGTCGTCATCCCAGTCGGCTGCGGCCGGGCCAGGAAGCAGGCCGGTGACGGCCACGATGGCAAGCGTGGATAGCGTTCGGCGCATGGAACCTCCTCGGTCATAGTGGATTCGACGCCGCCGTGGCACACAGGTGTCGCCACGACAACCGAGATTGGTTCAGTGCCGTGACACGCGGATGACGGCAAGCGACGCAGGCGTTGCTCGAGGCTCGACAGGTGCCTCGTCAGCGCCGCGTTCAGCGTGGCGTTGTCGGTGCTTGCGTGTGCCAGATGCCGGCGTCGTATTCCATGACCGCGCGGTCCGACGAGAAGCGGCCGCTGCGCGCGACATTGATGATGGACTTGCGCGACCATGCGCTGCGGTCGCGGTACGCCTCGGCCGCATGCGCCTGGCAGGCCACGTAGGCCTGAAAGTCGGCACACACCAGGAACGGATCGTGATGCAGCAGGTTGTCCACCAACGGCTTGAACCGATCGGCCTCGCCGTGCGAGAACAGGCCCGAGCCGAGCAGGTCCAGCACCGCGCGCAGCGCCTCGTCGCGCTCGACGACCTCGCGCGGCCGGTAGCCCGAGCGCCACATCGATTCGACCTGCTCGACGGTCTTGCCGAACGCGAAGCAGTTGGCCTCGCCCACGGCCTCGAAGATCTCGACATTGGCACCGTCGAGCGTGCCCAGGGTCAGCGCGCCATTCATCATGAACTTCATATTGCCGGTACCCGAGGCCTCCTTGCCGGCGGTGGAGATCTGCTCTGAAAGGTCGGCGGCCGGATAAATCAGCTGGCCGGACTTGACGCTGAAGTCGGGTACGAACACCACCTTGAGCAGGCCGCGCACCTGGGCATCGCGTTCGATGACCTCGGCCACGGCATTGATCAGCTTGATGATCAGCTTGGCCATGCGGTAGCCCGGCGCCGCCTTGCCGCCGAAGACGAAGGTGCGCGGCACCAGGTCGCCTGGGCCGCCTTCCTTGATCTGCCGGTACAGGTGCAGGATGTGCAGCACGTTCAGGTGCTGGCGCTTGTACTCGTGGATACGTTTGACCTGAATGTCGAACAAGCTGTCCGGGTCGATGTCCATGCCGCCGGGCGACTGCGCGGCGACGTGGCCTGCCAGTCGCAACTTGGCTTGGCGCTTGATGTCGCGCCAGCGATCCTGGAAGGCCGGCGTGTCGGCATGCTGCTCGAGCACTTGCAGCCGGTCGAGGTTGCGCAGCCAGTCGCCGCCGACCACCTCGTCGAGCAGGGCCGCCAGCGGCCGATTGGCGAAGCCGATGAAGCGCCGCGGCGTCACGCCGTTGGTGATGTTGCGGAACTTCTGCGGCCACAGGTCGTGGAAGTCGCGCAGCACGGTGGCGCACAACAGTGCGCTGTGCATGGCCGCCACGCCGTTGATCGAATGGCTGCCCACGCAGGCCAGATGGGCCATGCGCACGCGTCTTGGCGCGCCGCCGCCGCCCTCGTCGATCAGCGACATGCGCGCGATGCGGCCGGCATCGTGCAGGAAGCGGATGCGCACGTCGTCCAGGTGGCGCGCGTTGATCTCGTAGACGATCTCCAGGTGGCGCGGCAGCACGCTGGCGAACAGCTCGACCGGCCAGGTTTCCAGAGCCTCCGGCAGCAGCGTGTGGTTGGTGTAGGCGAAACTGCGCTGGGTGAGCGCCCATGCCGCATCCCACCCGATCGCGTGCTCGTCGACCAGCAGCCGCATGAACTCGGCGATGGCCACCGCCGGATGCGTGTCGTTCAGCTGCACCGCGAAGCGGTCGGGAAAGCGCTCGACGCTGCCGAAGTCGCGCAGCGTCAGCCGGATCATGTCCTGCAACGAGCAGGCAACGAAGAAGTACTGCTGGCGCAGCCGCAGCAACTTGCCGGCCTCGGGCTCGTCGTTCGGGTACAGCACCTTGCTCAGGTTCTGCGCCGCCACCATCTGCTCGACGGCGCCGTAGTAGTCGCCGGTGTTGAAGATGCCGAAATCGAAGGCCTCGCGCGGCTCGGCCTTCCACAGTCGCAGCAGGTTCACGTTGAGCACGCCGTAGCCGGGGATCATCGTGTCGTGCGCGACGCCCTCGATCGTGCTATCGGGCACCCAGTGCGCTCGCATCTGGCCGCCGTCATCGTGCCGGTGCTCGACGCAACCGCCGAACTTCACCTGGACGCGGTGCTGCCGCGTCAGCTCCCACGGATTGCCGCCACGCAGCCAAGGGTCTGCCACCTCGACCTGCCAGCCGTCGCGGATCCGCTGCTCGAAGATACCGTACTCGTAGCGGATGCCATAGCCGATGGCCGGGATCTGCTGCGTGGCCATCGAATCGAGGTAGCAGGCCGCCAGCCGTCCCAGGCCGCCGTTGCCGAGCCCCGGCTCCTCTTCGGTGTCGAGGATCGTCTCCAGGTCCAGGCCCAGCTGCTCCATCGCCAACCGCGTGTTGTCCCAAATGTCCAGCGTCAGGATGTTGTTGCCCAGGTGCGGCCCGGGCAGGTACTCGGCGGACAAATAGGCCACGGTCTTGGCCGGGCCGGCTTCGCGCCGCTGGTCACGCGAAACCACAAAGCGCGCCAGCAGCCGATCGCGCACCGTGAACGCGAGCGCCACGTAGTGGTCCTGCGCTGTCGCGTCGTCGAAGGCCCTGCCCGTGACGTAGAACAGGTTGTCGATGAACGAACGGCGGATCGCATCCGCAGAGCGGGCAATTCGGGTGTGCAGTGCACGTTCGGCGACGTCGGACATGGTGGTCGGAACCTCGGAGGAGTTGGCGGCGGGTGCGCGGCGCCCGGCGGCGCGGCAACGACACGGACGATGGCGGGTGAAAGTTCGCGGGGTCGGCTGAGCCAGGCGTGACGGTGAGGACTGTCCGGCACGGAGTCAGCCAGAGCCGTGTGACAACACGGTGACTTTTAATTGCGACAACGGCTCCAAGTTCCTCGGGCGATCTCATCCGTGCGCTCGCGGAATGGGTTTTCGTCAAGATCAGTTTGCCAACGCGGGGGAGCGCGTCGGCTGATGTTCGGATGGTCTGTACGGTGCCGCCCGTGTCCGCGCATGCGCAGCCCATCTTGCCGCCTGACTGAGACATTCCCAGTTCGCCGCCGTCCGGTTTGAGGCGTTCGAGACACGCTCCGGCTTCGCTTCGCCAGTGTCGTCATTCAGTCACAGGCGCGCTCTAGCGTTGTGCGGCGTGGGGCGACCAAAGTCACCCATTCCCATCAACTCCGAACGGAGCCATCACCATGATGACCAGCCAAATCGCCGATCGGCTTGTCGAACTGTGCCGCCAGGGACAGTTCGAGCAGGCGCAAACCGAACTGTTCGCTGACGACACCGTCAGCATCGAACCCGATGGCGCACCCATCGAGGTGGCCGAAGGGCTCGACGCCATTCAAGAGAAGGGGCGCGAGGGTCATGCGCGGCGTCGAGGCCATCCATGGCATTGTCGTCAGCGAACCGATCGTTGCCGGCAGCTTCTTCACGGTGTCGATGGAACTCGACACCACGATGCAGGGCCGCGGCCGGGTCAGGATGGAAGAGCTGTGCGTCTATGAGGTGGACGACGGCAAGATCATCTCCGAACAGTTCTTCTACACCGGCGCGTGACGCTGAAGAATCGGTCGGCACCCCGCCCAAGGTGAAGCCAAGGAACCGGCGGGTTGTTCACCGCGACAGGGGACAAGGCCGTGGACAAGTGCCTTGAGATCGCCTCATTTCCGAGGCCGGATGTGCATCTCCGACCTGCTGCCCAATGAGGAGCAACGGCACATGGTCCGGCTCAGGTCCGGCAGCGGTGCTGCGACGGCGGACCTGCGGCGGGGTCATCGGCGCGTCATGCAGGGCAGCCAAGATGGCTCGCATCATTCACGCACCGCGGAGAAACGATGACCCCACGTCCCCTGATCCACCTGGGCTGCCTGGCCGCACTGCTGGCAGTGGCGCCTGCGCAGGCCCGCAACATCCTGCTGTGCAACGACGACGGCATCGTCGCCGCCAACCTGCGCGCGCTCAAGCAGCGCCCCTGGGCTTGCGGATGGTGACATCAACCGGCCAACCAAGTTGCGGGCTGCTTTCCGGGCTCACTTTGCGCGCCGCTGAAACGAACTGGCCGCGATCCAATCCGCCAGGTCAGGCGTAGCGAATGACCGCGTACGTTCGCTTGCAGGCGCACGCTCCTCTCGCTCGCCCGTACTTGCCCACCAAATATCCAGCTTCACGCCGAAGATTTCGTCGTCGCCACCCCAATGGATGCGGGCGTCGACCGCAAACTGTCGATGGTCGGCAATGCCACCACGGCGAAGTTCTCCACGAAAGACTCTAGCCGTCTGTCGGCTTAGGTAGCCGACCTTCAGCCCTTCAATTGTCACTGCCACGGCCTGATCGTCATACGGATTCTCATCTTCGAGCCCCAAGACGGCTTCGCAGCAATACGCTGCATCGATTCCATCTATCCCATGTCGCTGCTGGAGCCTCCTGAATGACTTCCGATATCGGTTGCCACCAACTACCTGAACCGAGAACCTGTCGTCGCTCAGGATCTTCGCCTGAATGTTGATCGGCTTCGCGCGCGACGCGCCGCAGGTTGTCGCACCTTCGGGCTTGTGAGACCGCAGGCTGTACCACAACGCGAGGGCAATCAGTGCGACGACGAGCCAGTAGAGAAGTGACGGTGATCCCATTCACAGCTCCGACTCACAAGACCGCCAGATTGAGGTCGACCCGAATGTCACTGAGTCGCGTGAATTGTCCAGTCTACGGATGACCGTCGCGGGTCTGGTTTCATCATCATTGGTGGCGAGCAATCCGAAGGGAGTGGCAGCTATGCGCGGCCGGTAGCCGCGCTTCAGAGATCGCATCTCCGACAAAGGCGGCAGTGTCTCGCGCTGA
>DASQFA010000035.1:0-17417 GCA_035633375.1 Rubrivivax sp. | reverse complement strand
CGCCGCCTTGTTTCACACACCTTTTTCTCGCAGGAACGTCATGCAATTCTCGCAACTCGCCACGGTCAAGCACCGCGTCACGGTGGGCCAGCCGCTGCCCTTCAATGTCCGTAACGCAGATCACACGCTGTTACTGGCGCGCGGCCAGGTGGTGGACACCTTCGACCAGATGGAGGCGCTGTTCACGCGCGGCGCGTTGGTGGACATTGCCGAACTGAGATCGCCGCAGGAGCACATCAAGGCAGCGCCGGCGGAGATGCTGCCCAAGCTGTGGGGGCAATGCATGGACCGCGTCGGCGAGACGCTGCAAACTTGTACCCACGAGGGATTCGGCAAGGCGCTGGACGAGGTCACCGGCCCGGTGCAGGCGCTGATCGAGCGCGATTCCGACCTGGCCATCTTCCAGGTGCTGCGCCAGGACGGCAACGCCCACACGCAGTACGGCGTGACCCATTCGATCCACGCGGCCATCACCAGCTTCCTGGTGGCCCAACGTCTGGGCTGGCACGAGGCCGACGTGCAGAAGGTGTTCAAGGTGGCGCTGACGATGAACCTGTCGATGCTGGAGCTGCAAGGACAGCTGGCGCAGCAAAGCACCCCCGTCACGCCCGAGCAGCGCGCGGACATCCTGTCGCATCCGCAGCGCAGCGTGCACATGCTCGAGCTGTCGGGCATCGCCGACAGCGATTGGCTGCAGGCGGTGGCCCATCACCATGTGGCGCCGGACGGCACCGGCTACCCGGTGGGGCAGCGTCAGGTCAGCGACCTGGCCGCGCTGGTGCGCCGCGCAGACATCTACACCGCCAAGCTGAGCCCGCGCACGAATCGCGACGCCATGGCCGCCGACCGCGCCGGCCGCGCGATGTTCATGTACGACCCCGGCAACTCGATGACCGCCGCGTTGGTCAAGGAGTTCGGCGTCTACCCGCCGGGCTGCTTCGTCAAGCTGGTGTCGGGCGAGACCGCGGTGGTCGTGAAGCGCGGCCAGAGCGTGGTCACCCCAATGGTGGCTGCGCTGACCACGCCCAGCGGAGCGGCGCTGTCCGACCCGGTGTCTCGCGATACCTCGAAACGCGAGTACGCCATTGCCGGTGTCATTGGCGAGAAGTCGGTGCCGGTCAAGCTGGTACCGGAAAAGTTGATGAAGCTGGCGCTGAGCTGAGAGCGCCCCCACACCTGCCGCTTCGCGTCAGGCCCCCCGAGGGGGATGAGCAAACTTCGGGCGGCCGTGCGTTTGCTCATGAGCGGCAGTCGAGCCACGCCGGCACTGGAAGCCTGTCGGGCTTGGCGAGCGTCGGCAGCCACACGCTGCTGGCCACCGCGCGCCTTGGACGCGCCGCCAGCCGCCTATAGTGCGGCGCATGCCCACGCCTTACGCCGCACGCCGCCCAGGGCGCAGCCAGTTCATCCGGCTGCGCGGCCTGAATCACCATCTGAACATCTGGGGCGATGCCTCGCTGGCGACAGCGCATCGCCCGCCACTGCTGCTGATGCACGGCTGGATGGACGTAGGCGCCTCGTTCCAGTTCACGGTGGACGCTCTGGCCCGCGATCGCTACGTGATCGCGCCGGACTGGCGCGGCTTTGGCCTCACCGACTCGACTGCGGGTGACTGCTACTGGTTCCCCGACTACCTGGGCGACCTGGATGCGCTGCTCGACCACCTGTCGCCGGAGACGCCGGTGGACCTGTGCGGCCACAGCATGGGCGGCAACGTCGTCATGAGTTATGCCGGCGTGCGGCCGACGCGCGTGCGCCGGCTGATCAACCTGGAAGGCTTCGGCATGCCGCAGACGCAGCCTCAGGACGCGCCCAAACGCCTGGCCCAATGGCTCGGCGAGTTGAAGGCGCCGCAATTGATGCGCAGCTACGCCAGTCTGGACGAGGTGGCCGCGCGGCTGGTGAAGACCAACCCGCTGCTGCCCGCCGACAAGGCCGCCTGGCTGGCGCCACACTGGTCGCGTCAGGCGCTGGACGGGCGCTGGCATCTCCTCGGCGATGCGGCGCACAAACGAGTCAATCCGGTGCTGTCGCGGGCCGAGGACACGATGGCCACCTGGTCGCTGATCAGCGCGCCGCTGCTGTGGGTGGAAGGTGCCGGCACCGAATTCGGCAAGTGGTGGGGCGATCGCTACACCCGGGCGCAGTTCGAGCAGCGGCTGTCGGTGGTGCCGAGCGTGCAGCGGCTGCAGCTCAAGCCGGCCGGCCACATGCTGCACCACGACCAGCCCGAGGCGCTGGCCCGCGCGCTCGAGGCCTTCATCGACGGCGCCTGATCGCGCCATTTCCAGCCGCGATCGAAGGCACGGCAAACCCCATGGCTTCGACAGCGGGAGCCACCCGCCCCGCGTGTCAAAATTGCCCGCTTCAGCCTACACGCAAGAGCCCCACGCCATGGACATCGAACGCATCAACCTGATTGGCGGCCTGCTCGGCGACCTGACAGCGCGCACCGACGCGCTAAGGGGGTATCTTTGACTACGAGCGCAAGGCGCTGCGGCTGAACGAGGTCAACGCCGCGCTGGAGAACCCGGTGGTCTGGAACGAGCCGAAGCGTGCGCAGGAGCTCGGCCGCGAGAAGAAGTCGCTGGAAACCGTGGTCCAGACCATCGACCACCTCGTCACCGAGCTGGCCGACAACACCGAGCTGTACGAGATGTCGAAGGCCGACGCGGACTTCGATGCGCTGGTGCATATCGAGCAGGCTGCCGAAGGCCTGCGCGAAACCGTGGCGCAGCTCGAGTTCCGGCGCATGTTCAGCAACCCGGCCGACCCGAGCAACTGCTTCCTCGACATCCAGGCCGGCGCCGGCGGCACCGAGGCCTGCGACTGGGCGCAGATGCTGCTGCGCCAATACCTGAAGTACTGCGAGCGCAAGGGCTTCAAGGTCGAGGTCATGGAAGAAAGCGAAGGCGACGTCGCCGGCATCAAGAGCGCCACGCTGAAGATCGAAGGTGACTATGCCTTCGGCCACCTGCGCACCGAAACCGGCGTGCACCGCCTGGTGCGCAAGAGCCCGTTCGATTCATCCGGCGGGCGCCACACCAGCTTTGCCAGTATCTTCGTCTACCCGGAGGTGGACGATTCGATCGAGATCGACATCAACCCGGCCGACGTGCGCGTGGACACCTTCCGCGCCAGCGGCGCCGGCGGCCAGCACATCAACAAGACCGACTCGGCGGTGCGGCTGACGCACATGCCGACGAACATCGTGGTGCAGTGCCAGAACGACCGCAGCCAGCACCGCAATCGCGACGAAGCCTGGGCCATGCTGAAAAGCCGGCTCTATGAACACGAGATGCGCAAGCAGCAGGCCGAACAGCAGAAGCTCGAGGACAGCAAGACCGATGTCGGCTGGGGCCACCAGATCCGCAGCTACGTGCTCGACAACAGCCGCATCAAGGACCTGCGCACCAACGTCGAGGTCAACAACACGCAGAAGGTGCTGGACGGCGACCTGGACATGTTCATCGAAGCCAGCCTGAAACAAGGGCTTTGACCCACGCGCCCCGCGCGCGATGCCACCCAAGAAGAGACAAGAGACCCCATGCGTGAAGGCCATGCCACTGTCGTCAGGCGCGAGGATTACACCGCGCCCGCCTATTGGATACGCAGCGTCGAGCTGAGCTTCGACCTCGACCCGGCCAAGACCATCGTCGGCAACCGCATGCACATCGAGCGCAACCCGGCGGCTGCAGCACAGCCACTGAAGTTGCACGGCGAGGGGCTGAACCTGCTGCGCGTGCTGGCCAACGGCGAGAGCGTGTCCTTCCGCGAAGAAGCCGGGCTGCTGGTCATCGACCACCCGCCCGCGGGCGATGGCTTCGTGCTCGAGATCCGCAACACCATCGCACCCGAGAAGAACACCGAGCTCAGCGGCCTGTACACCAGCGGCGGCGGTTTCTACACGCAGTGCGAGGCCGAGGGCTTCCGCCGCATCAGCTATTTCCTCGACCGCCCCGATGTGATGGCGGTGTACAGCGTCAGAATGCGCGCCGACAAGGCCAGATACCCGGTGCTGCTGAGCAACGGCAACCTGGTCGAACAAGGCGATCTGGAAAACGGCCGCCACTTCGCCAAATGGCACGACCCCTTCCCCAAGCCAAGCTACCTGTTTGCGCTGGTGGCCGCCGACCTGGTGGCGCGCGAGCAGAAGATCCGCACCCGCGCCGGGCGAGATCACCTGCTGCAGGTGTACGTGAAGCGCGCCGACCTGGGCAAGACCGAACATGCGATGAACTCGCTCATCGCCTCGGTGGTGTGGGACGAGGCGCGCTTCGGCCTGTCGCTTGACCTGGAGCGCTTCATGATCGTCGCGGTCGAGGACTTCAACTTCGGCGCGATGGAGAACAAGGGCCTGAACCTATTCAACACCAAGTACGTGCTGGCCAGCGCCGACACCGCCACCGACGACGACTTCCTGGCCATCGAAAGCATCGTCGGGCACGAATACTTCCACAACTGGAGCGGCAATCGCGTCACCTGCCGCGACTGGTTTCAGCTGTCGCTGAAAGAAGGCCTGACGGTCTTCCGCGACCAGGAATTCAGCATGGACATGGCCGGCGATGCGTCGGCACGCGCCGTCAAGCGCATTCAGGACGTGCTCAAGCTGCGCACGCTGCAGTTCCCGGAGGACGCCGGCAGCATGGCCCACCCGGTGCGCCCGGACAGCTACGTCGCGATCAACAACTTCTACACGCCGACGGTGTACGAAAAGGGGGCCGAGGTCGTGCGCATGATGCACACACTGGTCGGGCGCGAAGGCTTCGCCCACGGCCTGGCGCTGTACTTCCGGCGCCACGACGGGCAGGCCGTGACCTGCGACGACTTCGCCCAGGCCATTGCCGACGCCAACCCGGGCTCGCTGCTGGCGTTGCAGCTCGAGGCCTTCAAGCAGTGGTATGCGCTTGCCGGCACGCCGCGGCTCGAGGCGCATGGCGTATACGACGCGTCGCAGCAGCGCTACACGCTGCAGCTGTCGCAGCGGCTGGCCGCCTCACCCGCTGCCCCGCCACTGGTGATACCCACCGCCCTGGCGCTGTTTGGCACCGATGGCCGCGCTTTGCCGCTGCAGCTGGCCGAGGACCCGGCTCCGCGCGGCACCGAGATGCTGCTGGTGCTGGACCAGCCGCTGCGCAGCTGGACCTTCGTTGGCGTGGCCACCGAGCCGGTGCCCTCGCTGTTGCGTGGCTTCAGCGCGCCGGTGGCGCTGCACGATGGCCTGGGCGACGCCCAGCTGCTGACGCTGCTGGCCCACGACACCGACCCCTTCAATCGTTGGGAGGCCGGGCAGCGCCTGAGCCTGCAGTGCCTGCTGGCAGGCCTGGACAACCGCTCGACGCCCGTGCTGGACGCGGCCTATGTGGCGGCGCTGCGCAGCGTGCTGCGCCATCCGTCGCTCGATGCGGCCTTCAAATCGCTGGTGCTGGCGCTGCCCGGCGAAGGCTACGTGGCCGAGCAGCTGGTGTCGGCGGACCCGCAACGCATCCACGCCGTGCGGGAAGCCTTGCTCGACCAGCTGGCGGAGCAGTTGCACGCCGACTGGGTCTGGGCCTTCGAGCAGGGGCGGGCCAGGGGCGGTTATGCGCCGACACGCGCGCAGGCCGGGCAACGCGCGCTGGCCGGCCGCGCGCTGGCGATGCTGTGCCGCCACGCGACGCGCAGCGGCGACCCGGTTTGGCCGGGCCGGGCCTATCAGCAGCTGAAGGATGCCGACAACATGACCGAGCGCCTGGCCGGCCTGAACGCGCTGGTCGGCTCCCGTGCCGAGCTGGCCGACGCCGCGCTGCAGCGCTTCCATGCGCTGGCGCACGGCAACCCGCTGGTGATCGACAAATGGTTCGAGGCTCAGGCCCGCGCCGCAGAGGATCCGCAGGGCCCGGGTGGCGTGCTGGCTCGCGCCAAGGGGCTGCTGCAGCACCAGGACTTTTCGCTGCGCAACCCGAACCGGGTGCGTGCGCTGCTCATCGCGATGTGTCGCGACAACCCGGCCGCCTTCCACCGCGCCGACGCGGCAGGCTATGTGTTCTGGGCCGAACGGCTGATCGAGCTGGACGCCATCAACCCCAGCGTCGCCGGGCGCTTGGCGCGGGTGATGGACCGCTGGGCCCAACTGGCCGAACCGTACCGCAGCGCGGCCCACGAGGCCATCACGCGCGTGGCGGCGCGCAGCGATCTGAGCAGCGACGTGCGCGAGATCGTCAACCGGGCGTTGATGGCCGGCTGAACAACGTCTCGGCCAGACCCGCGGCGGGCCGAACGCGAACTCGGCCGACCCTGGCCGGGCAGACCGCGGCGACTATGGGTTGAGCACCTTGGGTACAGGAGCTTGACGCAGGCGATAGGCATCCGGCATGCCCGAGCCGAGCAAGGGCCGCAGGTACAGGCGGAAGGCGTCGGTGACATCGGTGCCGCTCGGCGCGATGAAGGCGTCGTCCATGACACGCGTCTTGCCGGCCACGTCCTGCAAGGGCACCAGTTCGTAGTCGGCAGAATAGAAGCCGGTGCGCTTGATGGTGACCGAGCCGCTGCGATCGCCCCACATCGCAAACTGCACCGCCTTCTCGCCGACCTCGCGCGCCTCGCGCGCGTCGACGTCGCTGACGCAGCCGATGAAGCTGCGCTGCAGGTAGCCGAAGGTGTCGCCGCGCACGCGCTTCAGGCCGAGTTGGGCCTTGATCTCCTCGCACAGCAGGTCGGCCAGCGCACCACTGCCCGACAGCTGCACGTTGCCGTGCGCGTCGTGCTCCACCTGCTTGGCCAGTTGGGCCAGGATCGGCTGCCCGGATGAATCGTGGATGCCCTCTGACACGGCCACCATGCAGCGGCCGTAGCGCTCATTGGCTGCCTTCACGTCGCCGAGGAAGCGTTCGATGGAAAAGTCGCGCTCGGGCAGGTAGATCAGGTGTGGCCCGTCGCCGTCGAACTTCTTGCCCAGCGCCGACGCGGCCGTCAGGAACCCGGCATGGCGGCCCATGACCACGGCCACATACACGCCCGGCAAGGCAGCATTGTCCAGGTTTGCCCCGGCGAAAGCCTGGGCGACAAAACGTGCCGCCGACGGGTAGCCTGGCGTGTGGTCGTTGCACACCAGGTCGTTGTCGATGGTCTTCGGAATGTGTATGCAGCGCAGCGGGTAGCCGGCATTGGCCGCCTCTTCGCTGACGATGCGCACCGTGTCCGACGAATCGTTGCCACCGACGTAGAAAAAGTGGCCGATGCCGTGTGCGCGCAGCACCTCGAAGATCTGATGGCAGTACTTCAAGTCGGGCTTGTCCCGGGTGGAGCCCAGGGCCGAACCCGGCGTCGCCGCCACCATCTCCAGGTTGTGGCTGGTTTCCTGCGTCAGATCGACGAAGTCCTCGTTGACGATGCCACGCACCCCGTGTCTCGCACCGTAGATGCGCTCCACCGGGCCCATGCGTCGCGCTTCGAGCACCACGCCGACGACTGACTGGTTGATCACTGCAGTCGGGCCGCCGCCCTGTGCGACGAGGATCTTGGCTGCTGACATGGGCTCTCCCTGATGATGCGAATGCGCTGATTGTGCCCGCACTGTCGAGGCGCGAAATCCCGTGGGTGGGGTCGCGCCAGGCCGCTACAATTCCTGGCTTTCCGGCGCCGGTGTAGCTCAGTTGGTAGAGCAGCGCATTCGTAATGCGAAGGTCGGGAGTTCGACTCTTCTCACCGGCACCAATCTCTCCTTTATGGCCCGCCAGCGAGCGGGCCCTAACATTTTGGGCTACATGGGCTGCAAATGGGCTACATGTAGCCCACGGCAGGATCCAACCTTCGCACTGTCGAGCCGCGACCACCATTGGGCTACAGAAGATGTTGCCTGCCTGCGGATTGCGTGAGTTCCACGGCAGCAACTTATCGAGCTTGGTAGAGCGGTAGAGCAAGACTCGGCCGCGCCCGGTGTGTGCGATCTTCCCGCCGCGATACGGGGCCAGGCCGTGCCCAGCCAGTAGAAAGCGAACGCAAACGAGCGGCGCGCGAGTGGCACGCCTGCCTTGGTGCAGCGCTTCAGTCGAAGCTCACCAACGCCTTCTTCGCGTGGATGTCCAGAGCTGGCCGTTGGCGGCTGACGAACAGGGTTCGAACTACATGGCCGACAACGGCGACGGTTCGGACGAAGCCCGCATGCTCAGGCCGCCGCCGGCTGCGGCCTGGCCCCATCACATCGCCTTTGGCCCGCGTGCCAACCACAAGGTGCTCACGATGCCGGGGACCCGCTCCGGCAGGCGGACTGGTACGGGTGCTGGTCATCGCGATCGTGCTGCTGAGACGGCTGGGCGACGTGCAGGCGAAACCTGCCTATGTGCAGTAACGCACAGCCACCCGCCACGATGACCAGCAAAGTCGGGACCGGACAAGCAGCGGCCGGCGGCTCGGGTTGCGACATACCGCCACCCGCATTGGGGCAAGCGCTGTAGTCCCGATCCTGAGATTCGACGACAAGGAGCATTCGCCATGCGCACTCATAAGTGGTCCAGATCCCTCTCATCAGCTTTGTTGAGCACCGCGCTGTTGGTGGGCTGCGGCACGACGGTGGTCAACCCCGTGACCGGGCGCGAAGAGCGCACGGTGATGGACGAGGCCACCGAGATTGCAGAAGGCAAGAAGGCGCACCAGCAGATCCTGGCCGAATATGGCGCCTACGCAGACCCCAAATTGCAGGCCTACATCAATGGGGTCGGGCAGAAGCTGGCCAAGTCGTCGCACCGCAGTGGACTGCCTTGGACCTTTACCGTGCTCGACAGTCCCGAGATCAACGCCTTCGCGCTGCCCGGCGGCCATGTCTACATCACGCGCGGTCTCATGGCCTACCTGGACAGCGAGGCCGAACTGGCCGGCGTCGTAGGCCACGAGATCGGCCATGTCACCGCGCGCCACGGTGCGCAGCAGGCCACCCGCCAACAAGACGCCGGCCTCGGCGTGCTGGCGGCCACGGTGCTGGGTGCGGTGCTCGAAAGCCAGGGCGTCAGCGGCGCCACCAGCATGGCCGGCCAGATGTCACAGGGCGTTGCCGCGGGCTGGCTCGCGACCTACAGCCGCGAACAGGAACTGCAGGCCGACCAACTGGGTGCCGAGTACCTGGCGCGCAACCGCTACAGCCCAAACAACATGGTCGACGTCATCGGTGTACTGAAAAACCAGGAGCGCTTCGCTGCCGACGTGGCAAGGGCCGAAGGGCGCGCGCCGCCCGCAGGCGCCAACTGGCTGTCGTCGCACCCCAGCAACGAACAGCGCCTGGCCGATATCCGCAGGATCGCCGCCGGCTACCAGGGCGACTTCAGCGATGACGGCCGCACGCGCTACCTGCAGGCCATCGACGGCATGGGCTTCGGCGAAGGTCGCGCCCAAGGCGTGACGCGTGGCCGCGACTTCTTCCACGAGGAACTGGGCATTGCGCTGACGGCGCCGCGGGGCTGGCGCATCCAGAACACGCCCGAAGCTATCGCCGTGGTCAACGGCGCCGGCGATGCCGGGTTGGTCGTGAGGCTGGTGCCTCCCGCAGCGGGCAACACGCACGACGCGATCATCCGCAATGTCATCAAGCCTACCGCGGGGCGCACCGAGCCACGCAGTATCCACGGTCTGTCTGCTACGCAGTTCATCGGCTCGCGGCGCAACGACCAGGGCGAGACACAGGCCGTGCGCGTGCTCCTGGTCAGCGGGCCGGGCAATCGAAACTATCTGCTTACCTACGGCGCCCGCGACGCCGCCGCGATGCAGCGCGCAGCGCTCGGTTTGGCCGAGGCCGAAGCGTCGTTCCGCCCACTCAGCGCGGCCGAGCGCGCTTCCGCGCGGCCGTGGGAGCTGAAGACGGTGCCCTATCCGCTCGGAGGTTTCTCCGAACTGGCGCGCTCGTCGCCGCTGACGGTGCAGGCCGAAGCGCAGTTGAAGCTGCTCAACAGCGCCTATACCGGCGGCGCCGAGCCGCGGCCAGGGCAGCCGGTGAAGGTGGTGCGTTAGCCCCTGGAGCATCGCGGCGGCCCATGCGGTCCGCAGCGTGCCATGAGTTCTGATGGTGCTGTCGGGATGGCCGCTGCAGTCTGCAGATCGCGCTGACCCGGTGGAAGTGTCATGGCGTCGACTGTGCGCATGCACATTCCCAGGTGCCCAAGCCGATGGGTCGGCGCCGTCCGCAGTGTCAACCGACAGGCGCCTCGCCGACGAAGATGTCGACGCGCCGCTTCCTGGCGCGGCCGGTATCCGTGGTGTGGGCGGCAATCGGCTCGCTCGAGCCGCGGCCGTCGACCGCCACCCGGTGCGCTGCCACGCCGTGCGCCCTGAGGTAAATGCGCACGGACGTGGCGCGCTTTGTACGTTCAACGAAGGCTGCACCTACGCAGCCGGACTACCCGCAGCGCGGGCTTCGTGCGAACCAATGCGAACCAAACTTTTGTCCCCTTCTTTGCTTGCCAGGCACCTGGACGTTCGCATCCAGGCGAAAGGAACCGCCACCCTCAGCTCATCCGTTCAACACGGTCCGGGACATCCCCACGACCGCCCACGATCCATTCTTGCCGATACGCCGACGGTTACATGCGGTGACCATCTCGTGTTTACGCCGCCCTTGTGCGGCCTTAGGCTCCACACCCATGAAGACACCTCATGACCCCATGACGACCTGTGCCACGCTGCGGCCCTACCTGGCGGGCCTTACGATCGCCATACTCGCGGCCGGGTGCGGCGGTGGAGGAGACGACACGCCGACCGCTTCGACCTCCGCCGCCGAGGCCGAATCCTCCGAGTTGGCACCGATGCCTGACGCCGTTGCCGCGGATGAAGAAGCCGGCGCAGAGGACACCCGGGCCATCGCACTGGGTGTGCGAAGGAAGCCAACGCCGGCGCCTGCCCCGGCACTTGCCCCGGCGCCCACACCGGCCAGCGCCACTTGCGGACTGCCAAACTTCCAGGCGGGTGCGTTGGCGCGCATCAACCAGTATCGGGCGTCCGGTGCAGATTGCCGCAGCGCAGGCCGCTTCCTGAGTGCGCAGCCACTGGTTTGGGAGAGCAGGCTGGCGCAGGCGGCAACGGCTCATTCGCAGGACATGGCGAGCAGGAACTACTTCTCGCACACCAGTCCGACTGGCAGCTCGATGGTCACCCGCATCAATGCCACCGGCTACACCTGGAGCACCATTGGCGAGAACATCGCCGCGGGGTACTCGACGGTCAATGCCGTGATCGACGGCTGGATGGCAAGCGACGGTCATTGCGCGAACCTGATGAACCCGAACTTCAAGGACGCGGCGCTGGCGTGCGTCGCGTCGTCGACGAGCAGGTATCGAACCTATTGGACACTGGACCTGGGCCGGCAGCGCTGAGGCTTGCCGGCGTCGGGCGCACGGGCTTGTCGGTGCCGTAGCAAGTGTGCTTTTGTCCCTGGCCAGACACGCGGTCTAGATCAGGTCTAGATCTGCATGGCGGAACACCGCGACCGTCAGGTCCAGGCCGCCGAAGGCATCGAATCAGGTCACCAGTTTCCCGTCTATACCGATAGGCTGATCAATTCGCTGCGGGCCGAATTGCTTGCTCGCCGTGTGCGACCCACAAGCCCCCTGGGACTGATGGCAGTTGCAGCAGGTGCGTTCGCCGGATTCCTGCGCCGCGGGAGCGCCGCAGGCTTGACAGGTGCAATCGACGATGTCGCCCAATATTCGAGCCAGCAGATATTCGCGCTTGCCAGCTTCGTCGAGCAGGTCGGTCCGGAAGCCCTCCGGCAGGTTGATACGGCTCTTCTCACCGGCACCAATTAACTCCGAGATGGATAAGGGCTTGGCTCAGGTCAAGCCCTTTTTCCTTGCGCGCGCCGGACGCATGCTTGGCATCCGTTGGACCAGCGGTCCCTCACGGAACCCATTGCCGCGCAATGGGCAGACGAGGCATCGGCGAGTCGAGGCCTGCCGTGGCGAATCGCGTCAATGTGACGCCTCGCCATCGCCTCCGCGATCAGCCGTGCCACCAGCGTCAGGTCTTCCATCGGCAGCAGGTGGGCCTTGCACGCCAGATGCAGGTCGCGGCCATGGCGAAACTCCTGCGCCAGACTTGCCCGGGTGGGAGTGCCCGGCGCGTCGCAGGGCTTGATGCTGGGGTCCTGCGGCATGGCGCGCCCCACCAGCACGGCGATCTGCAGCGCGCGAATGCTGGCGTAGATGCCAGGGTTCTGCCGCGCCAACGCCTAGACCTTGACTTCGAAGGCCGGCGCGCAGGCCAGGTCGAAGCCATGGCCGTCGGCTGCCGAGCGCAGTCCGTGCTGGCAGTAGTCGCGCGGCGCCTGGGGGTCGAACACCGAGTACGGCGTCCGATCGAAGAAGCGTTCGAACATCGCCTGCGCCGATGCAAAACGGCTCTTGCGGCCGGCTGCAGGGTGGAGCGCTCCGGGCGGGGGGCGGCAGGTGATAGTCGGCCGCGGCCGAAATCGGCCCAGTTGTCGAAACCGGTACCCGCGCTGCGGCCGTGACCGCGCTGCTCCACCGCGAAGACATGTCGGGCCGGGCAAGTGGTGGATCACCTGGTTTCAGGGCCGGCTATCGAATCCGGTGGCATGCACCAGCCACAGCGTGGGTGCGACACCGCGTTGTGCCAGACGCCGTTCGAAACAGGCCAACGGCAGGCCCTTGGCCATGACGTGGTGCAACTTCGGTCCGGTGCTCACGCAAGCCTGACGGAATCGCGCGCGCCGGCCGCAGGGCAAGGCTCAGCGGCCCTGAGATTCAACAAAGCGCTCCGCCTCGGTCGCGGGTTCGTCCTGGGGATAGTGGTACCACTCGCCGTGCGGGGACAGCGCTGCACATTCGGGGCACTGTGTCTTGGGCCAACGGATGCCACAGCCGGGACATACGCCACCCGTCCAGAACGTATGCCAAGTGGTGCCGCAGCGCGCAAGACAAGCCCAGCGGTCTTCGGCTCGCGGCTTGTACTCGCACCTGGGGCAATAGATCACCGGGTTCTTCGTCATCTGGCGTCCTTGTGCAATCTGCTCGGTCTGTCAACGATATCAAGCTGTGCGGGGGAGCCTTCCGCCTTGTTCACAAGGCCGATCGCTTTTCGCGACCTACGGCGCCTGCTACGGCACCCCTCGGACGTCTAACCTGCGGACCACGGCATCAACAGCGCAGCAATGCCAAGCGGAGAAGAATGATGGAAGCTTGAAGGACGGTTGTTTGAAGTTGGGCACACGTGATCGCCTGCGCTCACCAACCGAGATAACGGTGTCCATCGTGGCGGAGATCGTGTCCGTCAAGAACGGCTTGACCTTGGCGCAGAAGCCGGGCTCGGCCCGGCCTCTGGCCGCCCCGGCCGGCTGAAGCAAAGCGGGCCACGACAGCAGCGCGCGCCGCGCGCGGACGCCAACCGCCGTGAACAACTGCACGCCGGTCGCAACCTCGACCTCGATCTGCGTCGCCATACTGATCCTGTGGACTGCACCGTCCCGATCGGCATGGAGTTGTGCATCATGTTCAAAGCGATCTTCGGCCTTCTCGGCTTGCTAGTAGCGCTGGCGATTGTCAGTTCGCTGGCGAAGACTCAACTCGGAGCCATTGGGCAGATTGGCCAGAAGGCAACTCGTGTGCTTAGCCTGTCTGGCGGCGATGGCAAGACTGCGGACGACAGCGTTGGCCGCGCAGTCGGCGGGGCGCGGCTCGACGGCTTTGCCGCCACTGCCGGCGCGGAGGCGCCTAGTGCCCAGCAGCAAGTTCAAGGTGTGCAGCAGTCGGTGATCGGACGCACCAACGACGCGTGGCGGCAAAGCGAGGAGCGCTACAAGCGCGCAGATCCCTGACTACGCTGGCGAGGTGCTGGATCTGCTCGCCGCACTGCTCGGTCTCGCACGCGCCGCCACCTGTACTGCCGGTGCCAGTTCTGGGCGCTTGAAGCCGGCGGGTCGGTCGACGCCGCGAAGCTGACTGTTGCGCTCACGCAGCCAGGTGGTGCATGCACCGCAGCGGCGACACGCGCCAGGTGCGTTTTGGCATCACGCCACGGGGGTCTTGAGCTTGAACTCGACCTGTACGGCGGCGTTGCATCGCACCGGATCGTTGGCCAGCGCCGAGTGGGTGACGTAGCTGCACCAGGGTTCAGTGGAAACTCGCGGATCGCCACGCCGGCCGACGCCGCGAGATTGACTTCGGCCATGCTCTGCACAGCCCCGCCGGCGCCGCTGAGCAGGCGGTCGATTTCTTGTGTGGCACGCTGCTCGGGGTTCACCACTCGGCGTACCTGCCCTGTTGTCCCGTCCGTCCGGTTGGCGGATCATTGCACTCGGAATGCAGACTGAAATGCCTGTCTGCGCGACTCGGGATATGTTCTCGTGCGACGCTAACAGCGCCTTGGCGCGCCTACGGGCGCGGCGACATCGTGAACTTCATAACGCACCGCGAGGCCTCAATAGCCGTGACATACGCCCGTGATGGCAACTCTGCAACCTGTACCAACATGAGCGTCGCCAAGCGGCACCTACCCGCCGGAACACTCGCAGCCATGGTCGCGAGCCTGATGCTGGCCGTGCCGTACTGGGCCGCAGCACAGGCCGCAGCACCCCACACGGATGGGAAGGCTTCTGTCAGGCCAGGCTACCCGGTCGCTCGCCCGCTGTACGTCTACCCTGGCGCGTGCCTCTACGGCGCGTGCGTCCGGCTGGGGTGGGCAGACCGACGGCCCTTGCGGCGCCCCGTCGCGCCCGAACAGACCGAGCCCGCAGAGCAGGACATCTGGGGCACCACTGGCAGTCCGTGGGGTTATGTCCGTCGCCTGCCGCCGCCCACCCCCGAGAGCCACATTCAGCCCCGCTACCGCGACGCCAGCACCATCCGGCCCGAGTTCGCCGAGCGTGACGGTCCGGTGCCGAACTGAACGTCAGCGCAATAATTCCTCGAGGCGCAAGCCCGTTACTCGACAACGACGGCAGTTCCGCTCGCAGACACCATGAGCATCCCGTTTCCCTGGCCGAGCACCTCGTAGTCCAGGTCCACACCGACGACAGCGTTGCCACCTGCTTCCTGCGCGCGCTCCTGAAGCTCGCGCAGCGCGATGTCCCGGGCTCGTTGCAGCTCACGTTCATAGGTGGCAGACCTTCCGCCAACAAGGTCGCGGATGCCGGCGAACAAGTCCTTGAAGAGATTGGCGCCAAGAATCGCTTCACCCGCGACGACGCCGCAGTACTTGGTGATGCGCTTGCCTTCGATGCTGGGAGTGGTTGTCACCTGCACTTGATTCTCCGATTCAGGGGTTGAACTTGCCACGTTAGCCTACCGCACGCCGCCCCGCTACGATCCGGCGCCATGTGCAACCGCTACGTTTCTCCGATTGCCGGCGACATGGAACGCTACTGGCACGTCGGCGCACGTACACCATGGCGCGGCGCGGAAGTCTTTCCTCGTGCGCGGGGCCCGTTCATCCGCGCCCAACGCGACGCCAACGAGCCGCAGCGCGAGCAGGTCATTGCCTAGTGGGGCCTGGTGCCCTGGTTCGCGAAGACTGCGAAGCTGGCTGTTCGGCACGGTGGATGTCGCGAGTTTGCTGGTGCGCGTGCCGGCGGTGGACGTGATCGACGCTGGGCCGGCGTAGGCCGGGCGACCGCAAGCGAACGAGAGCCGCGTCAGGTTTACCGGGTGCGTCGGGCACATTGAACTCCTCGCACGACGGCTCGATGCGCACGGCCTGCCGTAAGTGTCGGTATGGCGCGGCAGTCAGACTGCAGCGCCCTCGACCTCGTATGGCCAATGGGTGATGCCGCCGGCGAGCGACAGCGCGTGGATGCCGCGTTCATGAAGCAGGAAGGCCGCGGCTCGGCTGCGTCGCCCCGTGTCGCAATACACGATGTACTTCCCATCTGGATCAAGCACGAACACCCCTTCATGCCTGAGGGTGTCCAAGGGCACCGATAGTGCACCCTTTATGCGGCTTCCTTCGTGCTCCACCGAATGGCGGCAGTCCAGCAGCTTGGAAGCGCCACGGGCAATCAAGTCCCTGGCTGCTGCCGCATCGACCTCCTCGACCATCGGAGGCCTTAGCAAGGCGTCGAAATCCAATTTGCTCAGCACGAGCAGACGCCCTGGTGTCGTCATGGTGACGGTCGCCGTGCGGCTGCATTCGGCGAGAAGGGCCTCCTCGCCGAAACTGTCGCCATCGGCCAGGCGGTTGACAAGGCTCGGCACGCCGCGCACCGAGTCGGCGGCCCACACCTCTGCTTCGCCGTCGAGGATGACGTAGTAGCTGTCGCCCGGCTCGCCCTGCCGAACGATGGTCTCGCCTGGCGCCACTGGTCGCTCGACCAGACGGTTGATCGCCCTAGCGACGGTCTCAAGCGGCAGCCGGTGGAACAGCTTCAGGTGCGGTTCGGGCAGTACGAACGCGCCCAGGAAAGACCAGCCAAGGAGGTCGTCCAGATCATCCATGCTGATCGCCAGGTACTCGGTGTCAGCTATTGCCTGCACGCAAAGCCCGCTGCCCCCTGCACCCAGGAGTGCAAAGCCTGGGCCACCCGCCGCGACGCTGACGCGCCGGGCACTGCCGCCTTCGGCACCGTCCGGCTGCCTCCATCCGCGCCGCGCCTCGACTTCACCATTCAGCAATATGAGGTGGTGGCGTAACCCTTGAGGCAGATCGGCCAGCCAATCTCCTGCCCTGGCCGTGTGCCTCGGGCTCCGTTCGAGCAGCGTGCGCAATTGCAATCGGTCAAGCGGCGAGAACAGCGTCGTCGCACTCAGGCGTACCGTCAACTCGGCAAGATGCATGGCAGGATCCTACATTCATGCGCCGATCCTGCCGGCGCGAGCCAAGGAGGATCTGGTGGCCTTGGCGCGGCATCCACGCGAACAGGGCGCCGGTGTGAGCGTGACTCGGTACTGGAAGGCTGGCAACGCCGACTACAAAAAAGTCATGGAGCTGAAGGGTGTCGACCTGGAGCGCTACCGCGGTACGGGAAGAGGTGCGGGTGACAGTGGCTGCGAAAATTGCAGCACCCTGGCTCCGATGATCACAGCACTTACGCTGTAGTCACCGAGTAGTCACCGGTTGCCGCCCAGAAAGACTGAAGGGTTCACAAGTCAGCATGCACTTACCTGTGAACCCTCATCTTTTTTGGTGCGGCTGGCAGGAATCGAACCCACGACCCCTTGGTTCGTAGTTGCCAGATCGCATTTAAGTTGTTGATTTATAAGGGGTTGTCGCCGTCCGTTCCGACCGATTTTAGGCTGTTTTGAACTGTTCTGAGCATCTGAGTCCCCCAAAAGTACCCCACGGGATTTGAGAACGAATCGTGTTTGTCATTAGGGTTGTCTCGGTTACCGAGTCAATCGTCGGCGACGAACAGGTCGGCCACCGCGGCAACCCCATGGCGCGATAGCCGACCTGGCGCTTTGCCCACATGCGCATCAGCGCGGGGTGCCCTGCATCGACGAAGT
>DASQFA010000034.1:0-27517 GCA_035633375.1 Rubrivivax sp. | reverse complement strand
GAGAACCCGGCCGGCATTGGGGTGGCCAACGGAGAGAATAAGCATTCTCTGAACGGAGTTGGCCACCCCAATGGCGGCCAGCGAGCACCACCGGTTGAACTTGAAGTTCCGCATGGGGCAGGCAGTTGAAAGGCCGCTTTGTGCCGTTTGCAGCCCTTGACACCCCTGGTATCGGCCGTTTGGCTCAATCGGCTATCTGGCAGCGATCAACCTCCAGCCTGTGCCGCAGGGCGCGCCCCGGTCCGCACGGCCCCCTGCAAGGCTGCCTGGGGCGACTACTTGATCACCAGCACCGGAGTGCTGGAATGAGTCAGCACCTTCTGCGTCTCGCTGCCCAGCAACATCGCCGACAGGCCACTGCGGCCGTGCGATGCCATGACGATCAGGTCGCAGGCCTGCGACTTGGCATGGTCCAGGATGGCTTCCCAGGGGCGCAGCGCCTCGATGGTTTGGGCATGGCAGGTCACGCCGGCACTGACTGCCGCACTCACCACGGCATTGACGCGCTCTGCGGCAATACGTTCCTGAGCGTCGTAGAACTCCTGTGGCGGCACCGGTTGCATTTCCGAGATGGCGCTGTAGGGGAATGGCTCCTTCACGCTGATGGCATACAGCTCCGCGCCCGTGGTACGTGCCAGGGCAATCGCGGCCTGCGCCGCCTTCTGGCTGATGTCGGAGCCGTCGGTCGAGATCAGGATTCGCTTGAACATGTCGTTCTCCTAGGTAACGGGGATGCCATGCCGGCGCTGGTGGCAGCCCATTCAACCGACAGCCACCGGCCGGCTCGGGTCGGCGCACCACTCACTCCAGGATCCAGGGTACAGCACCGATCCACGCAGCCCGGAATGCTCCATGGCCAGCAAATTGTGGCATGCGGTGACGCCGGACCCGCATTGATGCACCACCTGGCTCGGATCGAAACCCAGCGCCTCGAACTCGGCACGCAACACCTGCGCTGACTTGTAGCGCCCATCGGCTTGCAGGTTGTCCCTGAACACGCGATTGCGTGCGCCCGGAATGTGGCCGGCTACCGGGTCCAGCGCCTCGACTTCGCCGCGGAAGCGCTCGCCGGCACGGGCATCCAGGATCGGGCGGCTGCCCAGCGTGGCGAGCAAGGCGGCAGTGTCCATCGTGGGCAACGCGGCGGCCGCAGCAGGGTAGGGCGGCCGCGCTGCCGCAGCCGAAGGCAGCGTCGACAACTCGCCGCCGGCTGCGCGCCAGGCGGGCAAGCCACCGTCTAGCACCGCCACCGACTCGTGGCCCAGCCAGCGCAGCAGCCACCAGGCGCGCGCAGCGTAGGGCATGCCCTGCGCGTCGTAGCACACCACCTGTACCGCGGGAGCAATGCCCCAGTCCCCCGCGCGCGCGGCCAGCGCCTGCCGGTCGGGCAAGGGATGGCGGCCGTTGGCGCCGGTCTTGGTTCCGGCCAGGTCGCGCTCGAGGTGCGCGTAGAGCGCGCCGGGCAGGTGGCCCTGCGCATAGGCGCGTTCGCCGGATTCGGGGTCGGTCAACTCGAAGCCGCAGTCCAGCAGCACCAGCGGCACACCCTGCGCCTGCAGGGAGCGCAGTTCGGCGCAGGACACGAGAGTGCTGTATCGGGTGCTCACTGGTGTACCTTCGTGCTGCGCACTGCGGTATTCGCCCTTCGGGCGGCCGGACGGGCTCATGTCTCCACCTGCGTGCAGTGCGCTTCGATGCGAATCGCGGACGACCGGGCGTGCCTCATGAGCCGGCCGTGGGTGATGCGGGGTCTGCGCGGCGGAATCCGCAGCGTGAGCCGCCCGTACCGGCCATCTCGCGCCGGTACCACTCGTGGAAGTGCCGCATGCCTTCTTCCATCGGGCTCTGGTAAGGCCCGAATTCATCGTCGCCGCGAGCCATCAGCGCCTGGCGACCGGCGTCCATGCGCAGCGCGATCTCGTCGTCTTCGGCACAGGTTTCCATGTAGGCGGCCTGCTGGCTCTCGACGAACTCGCGCTCGAAGGCGGCAATCTCCTGCGGGTAATAGAACTCCACCATGTTCAGCGTCTTGCGCGGCCCGCGCGGGTGCAACGTGGACACCACCAGCACATGCGGGTACCACTCGACCATGATGTTCGGGTAAAGCGTCAGCCAGACCGCACCGTGTGGCGGCAAGCGGTCGCCGCAGTACTTGAGCAGCGCGTCGTGCCAGCGGCGATAGGTGGCCGACCCCGGCCTTGCCAACGCGTGCTGAAGGCCCACCGTCTGCAACGAATGGTGCTCGCCGAACTCCCAGCGCAGTTGCTCGCAGCTGACGAAGCCGCCCAGCCCGGGATGGAAGGGCCCGACGTGGTAGTCCTCGAGATAGACCTCGATGAAGGTCTTCCAGTTGTATTCGCACTCATGCAGTTCGACGCGGTCGAGCACGTGGCCGCTGAAGTCCAGCCCAGCCCTGGCCCCGACGCTGCCCAAGGCGGCGCGCACATCGCGGCCGCGGTTCTCGAACAGCAGGCCCTGCCAGCCGTGCAAGGGGTAGTCGTTCAGGTTCAGGCAAGGGTCGGCGCGGAAATGCGGCGCGCCGATCAGCTTGCCCTGCAGGTCGTAGGTCCAGCGGTGGATCGGGCAGACGATGTGCTCGCGTGTGTGGCCGCGCCCGCGCAGCATCAGCGCCTGGCGATGGCGGCACACGTTGGACACCAGACGCACGCCCAGGGAATCGCGCACCAGTGCGCGGCCTTCGCCCTCGTGCGGCAGGGCGTAGAAGTCGCCGGTCTCGCCGACCCAGAGTTCGTGCCCCGCATAGCGTGGCCCGGTCTCGAAGATGCGCGTGTGCTCGTCGCGGAACACGTCGGCGTCGAAATAGCGGGTCACCGACAGCTGGGGCTCGCCCAGCGTTGCCTGGTGCGTGCCCGCGCTACCGGCGCCGGGTGCGGCGGCCGCCGGATCGCAAGAGGCCACCCGGCCACTGCGCGGGTTGGTTCGAGGCGCTGCGAGATTGATGCTCAGATCCGACATTGTCCAGAGACTCTCCATGATTGGGATGTCAGTCCGACCCACGAAAGGAGTCGGGTCCCAGGTCCGGAAACGGGCTGTTGTGCGCAGGTGGATCCGGGCGTCCCGACCCGGCCCCTTGCTCGCCAGCCCGGCGGATAGGTTGGCTCGGTGCGCAGTGCGAATGGCAATGCAGGCGAGGGCGCGATTCTACTCAGTGAGCTGTGCATCCTTGCCACATTGCCGACACTTTGCCGGCATGGGGTTCGCAACATCCGTGGCGGCGTGACGCGAGCGTCTAAAATCACCGATCCACATTCGACGCCCACCATGCCCCGGAGTTCCGCCCACACGCCCGAAACCGCCACCTATGAACAGGCACTGGGCGAACTCGAACGTCTGGTGCAGGCCATGGAAGGCGGGCAGATGCCGCTGGACCAACTGCTCGCCAGCTACCGACGCGGCGCCGAGTTGCTGCAGCTTTGCCGCACGCGGCTGCAGACGGTGGAAGATCAGGTCAAGCTGCTCGAGGACGGCCAATTGAAGCCCTGGGCCGCTGCATGAGCGCTCCAGGCCGCTCCAGGCGCGAATTCCGCAGTGCGTCGCACGAAGGTACACCCGTCAGCGCGCTGCCGACTGCGTCTGTCGGCAGCGTGGCCGACAGGCCCGGTACCGATGGCTTCGAGCGCTGGATGTCGCATGAGTTGCGCGCCGTCGAGTCTGCGCTGGAGTCCTGGGTGCCGCAGGATGCACCTGCGGGCCTGGGTGAGGCCATGCGCTACGGCGTTCTAGACGGCGGCAAACGCCTGCGCCCGCTGCTCGCGCTGGCGGCCTGCCAGGCGGTGCAAGGGGTGCGCGAAGCGTCGCTGCGAGCGGCAGTGTCGGTGGAGCTGATCCATGCCTATTCGCTGATCCATGACGACATGCCGTGCATGGACAACGACGTGCTGCGCCGTGGCAAGCCGACGGTGCATGTGCGGTTTGGCCAGGCCCAGGCCATGCTTGCCGGCGATGCGATGCAGGCCCTGGCCTTCGAGGTGCTGACGCCCGACAGCGGCGTCGATGCCGCCTTGCAGGCGCGCTTGTGCGCCCTGCTTTCGCGTTCGGCCGGCCACGCCGGCATGGCCGGCGGCCAGGCCATCGACCTGGCCAGCATCGGCAAACCCCTGGGCGAGGGCACGCTGCGCGACATGCACCGGCGCAAGACCGGTGCGCTGCTGCAGGCCAGCGTGTTGATGGGCGCTGCCTGTGGCCCGACGACGGCCCGCACCTGGGCGGCGCTGTCCGACTATGGCGCGGCCATCGGCCTGGCCTTCCAGGTGGTGGATGACATTCTGGACGTGACGCAGGAATCCGAAACCCTGGGCAAGACCGCCGGCAAGGACCTGAACGACAACAAGCCGACCTATGTGTCGGTGCTCGGCCTGGACGCGGCGCGCCGCCAGGCGTGGCAGCTGCGCGACAAGGCCCAGGCCGCGCTGCAGGATGCGGGCCTGGCGCACGCGGCGACCTTGTCGCAGCTGGCCGACATGGTGGTCGAACGTGAAAGCTGAAATGAACAAACTCTCCCTGCTCGACGCGGTGCAAGATCCGGCCGACCTGCGCTGCATGTCGCGCGCCGAACTCAAGGCCCTGGCCGCGGAGTTGCGCGAATTCGTGCTCAAGAGCGTCAGCGAGACCGGCGGCCACCTGGGCAGCAACCTGGGTACGGTGGAGCTGACGGTGGCGCTGCACCACGTCTTCAACACGCCCTACGACCGCGTCGTCTGGGATGTGGGTCATCAGACCTATCCGCACAAGGTGCTCACCGGTCGGCGCGAGCGCATGCACAGCCTGCGCCAGCTGGGCGGGGTGAGCGGCTTCCCGCGCCGCGACGAGAGCGAGTACGACACCTTCGGCACGGGCCATTCGTCGACCTCGATCTCGGCCGCGCTGGGCATGGCGCTGGCGGCCAAGCTCAAGGGCGAGGAGCGCCGCGTCGTGGCCGTCATCGGCGACGGTGCGATGAGCGGCGGCATGGCCTTCGAGGCCATGAACAACGCCGGCGTGTCGCATGCCGGCTTGCTGGCCGACATGCTGGTAGTGCTGAACGACAACGACATGTCGATCAGCCCGCCGGTGGGCGCGTTGAACAAGCACCTGGCGCGGCTGATGAGCGGCGAGTTCTACACCTCCGCGCGCGAAGGCGCAAAGAGCGTGCTGAAGAACACGCCGCTGTACGAGTTTGCGCGCCGCTTCGAGGAGCACACCAAGGGCATGGTCGTGCCCGGCACGATCTTCGAGGAATTCGGCTTCAACTACGTCGGCCCGATCGACGGCCACGACCTGGATTCACTGATCCCGACGCTGGAGAACCTGCGCAACAAGCGCGGTCCGCAATTCCTGCACATCGTCACACGCAAGGGCCAGGGTTACAACCTGGCCGAGGCCGATCCGGTGAAATACCACGCCGCATCGGGCAAGTTCGACCCGCTGCACGGTTTTGCCAAGGCCGTGCCCGGCAAGCCCAGCTTCACGCAGGTCTTCGGCCAATGGCTGTGCGACATGGCCGCGGCCGACGAGCGCCTGATCGGCATCACCCCGGCGATGCGCGAGGGCTCGGGCATGGTCGAGTTCCAGAAGCGCTTTCCGAAACGCTTCTACGACGTCGGCATCGCCGAGCAGCACGCCGTCACCTTTGCCGCCGGCCTGGCCTGCGAAGGCCTGAAGCCGGTGGTCGCCATCTACAGCACCTTCCTGCAGCGCGGCTACGACCAGATGGTGCACGACGTGGCCATCCAGAACCTGCCCGTGGTCTTCGCGCTCGACCGCGCCGGCGTTGTGGGTGCCGACGGCGCCACGCACATCGGCGCCTACGACATCGCCTTCGTGCGCTGCGTGCCGAACATGAGTCTGCTGACGCCGGCGGACGAGAACGAATGCCGCCAGGCACTGACCACCGCCTTTCGCCAGGATCACCCGGTGGCGGTGCGCTACCCGCGCGGCAGCGGCGTGGGCGTGGCGGTGGACACCGACCTGTCCGATCTGCCCTGGGGCAAGGCCGAACTGCGCCGCAGCACCGGCAAGGCCAATGCGGTGGGCGGGCCGCGCATCGCCATCCTGGCCTTCGGCACCTTGCTCTACCCGGCGCTGCAAGCCGCCGAAGCGCTGGATGCGACGGTCATCAACATGCGCTTCGTCAAGCCGCTGGACGTGGACATGGTGCTGCAGATGGCGCGCTCGCACGAAGCCATCGTCACTGTCGAAGAAGGCTGCGTGATGGGCGGCGCCGGCAGCGCGGTGGGCGAGTGCCTGGCCGCGCACGGCCTGGCCGTGCCGATGCTGCAACTGGGCCTGCCCGACCAGCATCTCGAACACGGTGATCCGCAAAAGCTGCTGGCGATCTGCGGGCTCGATGCCAGGGGCATCGAAGAATCGGTGCGCAAGCGCTTCGGCAACCGTCTGAAGATCGTGCGCCCGGCGGCCAACCACTGACGCTTCGGCGACACGCGCCAAACCCCCAACCAGCGTACAAAGCACTTCGGTGTCATGCTGCCGGACACGGTCCGAAGCCGCCCTGCACCCCGATCATGAACAACCTGACCGAAGCCCTGCACATCCCAGACACCCAGAGCGCTCGCGACGAGCGCCATCTGGCGATCCAGCGTGTGGGCGTGAAGGACCTGCGTTATCCCTTGCAGCTGAAGGTGGCCGGGGCGCTGCAGTCGACTGCCGCGATGTGGGACCTGGACGTGGCCTTGCCGGCGGACAAGAAAGGCACGCACATGTCGCGCTTTGTCGCCTGGCTGGATGCACTGGACGTGCCGCTGGACGCGCACAGCCTGCGCCAGCGGCATGCGCAGATGCTCGACAGGCTGGGTGCCAGCGAAGGCCGCATCGAAGCCCGTTTTTCGTTCTTCCTGCGCAAGCGCGCGCCGGTCTCGGGGCTGCCCAGCCTGCTCGACTACCAGGGCCGCTGGATCGCCGAAACGCGCGCCGGCTTGACCTCGGTGTTTGCCGAGGTGGGTGTGCCGGTGAAGAGCCTGTGCCCGTGCTCGAAGGAGATCTCCGACTACGGCGCGCACAACCAGCGCTCGTTGGTCAGCATCCGCGTCGAGATGTTGCAACCGATCGAGTGGCACGAGCTGGTGCGCGTCGCCGAGGGCCAGGCCTCCAGCGAACTGTGGCCGATGCTCAAGCGGGTCGACGAGAAGTGGGTCACCGAACGTGCCTACGAGAACCCGAAGTTCGTCGAGGACATGGTGCGCGACGTGGCGCTGGCACTGAACCGCGATCAGCGGGTCGGTCGCTACCGCGTCGAGGTCGAGAATTTCGAGTCGATCCACAACCACAGCGCCTATGCGCGCATCGAGCGCTGAGGCTGAGCCGGCGCCAGTGACGGGTCGATGCTGCAAACCGCCGCGGCGATCCACGACCCCGTGCAGATGCGCCGTGCCGGCGCCGACCTGCTCTCGCTGGCGCTGATCGACGCGCGCAACCACACGCTGCGCTGGCTGGCGGCCATCGAGCCGCATCTCGGCGCCCTGGCGCAAAGCGCCGACGTCGACCCGCCGCTGTGGCTGGTGGGCCATGTCGGCTGGTTCCAAGAGTACTGGGTGTCGCGCCACGTGCAGCGCCAGCGCGGCGAAGCCGCCGAGCCCACGCGCCTGCGCCTGGCCTCGATCGACCCGCGTACCGACGACTGGTTCGACCCGGGCTGCCACGACCGCGTGCAGCGCTGGCGGCTGCAGTTGCCCGACGCGGTGGCGCTGCGCCAGTACCTGGCCGACACACTCGACACCACGCTCGAGCTGTTGGCCGGTGCCGACGACAGCGCGGCCGGCCTGTATTTCTACCGGCTGGCACTGCGCCGCGAGGACATCGTCGGCGAGTCGCTGGCCGTGGCCGCCCAGGCCTTGCAGTTGTCCACCGCGGCGGCCGATTCACCGTGGCCGCCGCGGCCCGCACGCGCACCGCGCGAGCCGCTGTGGTTCGGCGCGCAGCGCTTCCTTCTCGGCTCCGAACGGGGCGGGCTGGTGCCGCCGAACGAACGCTGGGCGCACGAGGTGCAATTGCTGGAGTTCGAGATCGATGCGCAGGCGCTGAGCTGGGCGCGCTACGCCGAGTTCGTTGCCGACGGCGGCTACGACGATGCGCAGTGGTGGTCGCCCGAGGGCTGGGCCTGGGTACAGGCCGAAGGCCGCCGCGTGCCGCGCTACGTGGAGCAGATGCGCCAGGGTGTGCTGGTGCAGCGCCACGGGCAGATGCAGCGCGTCGCTGCGGCGCAGGCCGCCGTGCATGTCAGCCGCCACGAGGCCCAGGCCTGGTGCCGTTGGGCGGGCCGGCGCCTGCCCACCGAGCCCGAATGGGAAATCGCCGCGCTGACGGGTGCGTCGCGCGGCTTCGTCTTCGGCGACGTTTTCGAATGGGCCGGCGGCAGCGCGCGCGCCTGGCCCGGACACGAGGGCAGCTTGCCGGGCTTTGCCGCGCTGCCCGAGCCCGGCCGCCTGGGCGTGCTGCGCGGCGCATCGTGGATGACGCGTGCGCGCTGCAAGCATCCACGCGCACGTCGCTTCGTGGCGCCTCAGCGCGACGAGATGTTCTGCGGTTTTCGCAGCTGCGCGCTGTAACGTCGCACGCTTGCAGGCCAGGAACTGCTCGCCCTGAGGGTTTCCCCCAGGCGTCTTGTCCGCTGCCAGCAGACAACATAGGCAGCGCGCATCCTAGGTGTCGGGCCCGTCGTGGCCCGAGCCCTCCCGCGGTGCTGCGTCGGCTCATCACCAACCACTGGAAACAGAACCATGCAGAAATCCCTGCACATCGACCCCGAGAAATGCACTGGCTGCCTGCAGTGCGAAATGGCCTGCTCGTACGAGAACTACGCCACCTTCGCGCCGGCCAAGTCGCGCATCAAGGTGTTCGAGTTCCATTACACCGGGCGCAAGGTGCCCTACACCTGCACGCAGTGCGACGAGGCCTGGTGCCTGCACGCCTGCCCGGTCGAGGCCATCACGCTGGACAAGATGACCGGGGCCAAGGTGGTCAACGACGCCACCTGCGTGGGCTGCAAGGTCTGCACCATCGCCTGTCCCTTCGGCACCATCAACTACGTGCAGGAAACCGGCAAGGTGCAGAAGTGCGATCTTTGCGGCGGCGAGCCGGCCTGCGCCGAAGCCTGCCCGACCGGAGCCATCACCTACGTCGACGCCAACTGGACCGGGCTGAACAAGATGGCAGCCTGGGCCGAAAAGCTCGGCAATCAACCCGCTGCGGCATAAGGAGCACCAACATGTCCTGGGCTGGAAAAATCCTCAGAGTCAACCTCACCGCCGGTACCGTCAAGAGCGAGCCGCTGAAAATGGACTGGGCACGCCAGTACATCGGCTCGCGCGGGCTGGCCACCAAGTACCTGGTCGAAGAGATGGATGCCAAGGCCGACCCGCTGTCGGCCGACAACAAGATCATCTGGGCCACCGGCCCGCTCACCGGCACGATGGCCTCGACCGGTGGGCGCTACACCGTGGTCACCAAGGGCCCGCTGACCGGTGCCATCGCCTGTTCCAACTCGGGCGGCTACTGGGGTGCCGAACTCAAGATGGCCGGCTGGGACATGGTCATCTTCGAAGGCAAGAGCGCCAAGCCGGTGTACCTGTTCATCCAGGACGATGTGGCCGAGTTGCGCGACGCCACCCACCTGTGGGGCAAGACGGTGTGGGAGACCGAGGCTGCGCTGAAGACGCAGCTGCAGGACCCGCAGGTGCGCGTGTCGAGCATCGGCGGCGCCGGCGAGAACCAGGTGCTCTATGCCGCGGTGGTCAACGACCTGCACCGCGCCGCAGGCCGCTCGGGCGTGGGCGCGGTGATGGGCAGCAAGAACCTCAAGGCCATTGCCGTGCGCGGCACCAAGGGCGTGGGCAACATCGCCGACCCGAAGGCCTTCATGAAGGTGACCGCCGAAAAGAAGAAGATCCTGGCCGACAACGCGCTCACCGGCCAGGGCCTGCCGGCCTACGGCACGCAGGTGCTGATGAACATCATCAACGAAGTCGGCGCACTGCCCACGCGCAACCACCGCGACGTGCAGTTCGAAGGCGCCAAGGACATCTCCGCCGAGGCCATGGGCACGCCGCGCAAGACCGACGGCAGGAAGCCGCTGGTCACCAACCAGGCCTGCTTCGGCTGCACCATCGCCTGCGGACGCATCCAGACCATCGACAAGGGCCACTTCAGCATCGAGAACAAGCCGCAGTACTGGGGTGCTTCGGGCGGGCTCGAGTACGAAGCCGCCTGGGCGCTGGGCGCGGCCAACGGCGTCAACGACCTCGACGCCTTGCAGTACGCCAACCTGCTGTGCAACGAGCACGGCATGGACCCGATCAGCTTCGGAGCCACCGTCGGCGCGGTCATGGAGCTGTACGAGATGGGCGTGCTCACAAAGGAGCAGCTGGGTATCGACGCCAAGTTCGGCTCGGCGCAGGCACTGGCGTCCTTTGCCGAGATGACGGCCAAGGGCGAGGGATTCGGCAAGGAGATCGGCCAGGGCAGCAAGCGGCTGACCGCCAAGTACGGCCATCCCGACCTGTCGATGTCCTGCAAGGGCCAGGAGTTCCCGGCCTACGACGCGCGCGGCATCCAGGGCATCGGCCTGGGCTACGCCACCAGCAACCGCGGCGGCTGCCATCTGCGCGGCTACACCGTGGCTTCCGAGGTGGCGGGCATCCCGGTGAAGACCGACCCGCTCACCGCCGAAGGCAAGCCCGAATTGCTGAAGGCCTTCCAGGACGCGACCGCGGTCGTCGATTCGTCCGGCCTGTGCCAGTTCACCACTTTCGCCTGGGGTCTGCCCGACATCCAGGAGCAGCTGGCGGCGGCGTGTGGCGAAGACTTCACACTCGACAACGTGTCGACCATCGGCGAGCGCATCTGGAACATGGAGCGCGACTTCAACAACCGCGCCGGCTTCACCGCCAAGGATGACGTGCTGCCGAAACGGCTGACGACCGAAGCCGCCAAGACCGGCCCGGCCAAGGGCCTGGTGAGCAAGGTGCCGGAGATGCTGCCGAAGTACTACGAGTTGCGCGGCTGGGACAGCAACGGCATGCTCAAGCCCGAGACGCGCGCCCGCCTGGGGCTATAGGCGCCGTCGCCCAAGGACACGCCGGGCTTCGGCCCGGCGCTCCCCGACTCAAGGCGGTTCGATGACCGCCTTGTCTTTTTTGCAGCGAGGAGTTCCACACCATGAGACACGTGATCCTGGGGGCCGGGCCGGCCGGCGTGATCGCCGCGGAAACGCTGCGCAAGCACAGCGCAAGCGATCAGATCGTCATCGTCGGCGACGAGCCGGAAGCGCCGTATTCGCGCATGGCCATTCCATACCTGCTGATCGGGCGCATTGGCGAGTCGGGCACGCACCTGCGCCACGAGGCCCAGCACTTCGAGCGGCAGCGCATCGAACTGCGCCGCGCTCGCGCCACTGGTGTCGATACGGCGCGGCGCAGCGTGGCGCTGGACGACGGCACGGCGCTGGACTTCGACACGCTGCTCATCGCCACCGGCTCCAGCCCGAGCCGCCCGCCGATCCCCGGCATCGACAGCCCCGGCGTGCGCGCCTGCTGGACGCTGGCCGATGCGCGCGCCATCATGGTCCGCGCGACGCAGGGCGCGCGCGTGCTGCAGATGGGTGCCGGCTTCATCGGCTGCATCATCCTGGAGGCGCTGGCCGCGCGCGGCGTGCAGTTGACGGTGGTGGAGATGGGCGACCGCATGGTGCCGCGAATGATGGGCCCCACCGCCGGCGGCATGATCAAGGACTGGTGCCAGCGCAAGGGCGTGGCGGTGCACACCGGGGCCCGGGTCGAGGCGATCGAAGAGGGCGCACCCATGCGCGTCAGGCTGTCCGGCGGCACCCAGCTCGAAGCCGACCTGGTGATCAGCGCCACCGGCGTCACGCCGAACATCGGCTTCCTGGCGAACTCGGGCATCACCTGCTTGTTGGGCGTGCTCACCGACGAGCACCTGCAGACCAATGTGCCGGGCATCTATGCCGCCGGCGATTGCGCCGAGGCGCTGGACCTGATCAGCGGCAAGCTGATCGTCAGTGCCATCCAGCCCAACGCCGCCGACCAGGCCTATGTGGCCGCGATGAACATGGCCGGGCGCAAGACGCGCCTGAAAGGCGTGACGCAGATCAACGTGCTCGACACGCTGGGGTTGATCTCCACCAGCTTCGGCGACTGGCACGGCGTGCCCGGCGGGCAGCAGGTGGAGCTCACCGACCGGGCCGCCGGCCGTCACCTGAGCCTGCAGTTCGACGGCGACGTGCTGGTCGGCTGCAACAGCATCGGCTGGACCGACCATGTCGGTGTGATGCGCGGCCTGGTCGAGGGCCAGGTGCATCTCGGTGCCTGGAAGGACTCCCTGCTGCAGGACCCGACGAAGCTGATGGAAGCCTACCTCGCACGCGCCCAGGCGCAGGACGTGCACGCGCTCGCATGACGATACGCATCACCTTCAAGCTGTATGCCGGGTTGACGCAATACCTGCCGCCCGAAGCGCGCGTCGGCAACGCCATGCCGCTCGATCTGCCCGAGGGCACGACCATCCTGAAGGCCGTCGAGCCCTTCGGCATGCCACCCAAGCTGGTGCACCTGGTGCTGATCCACGGCGTGTACATCGCGCCCGAGCAGCGCGGCGAGCGCGTGTTGCAGGATGGCGACGTGCTGGCCATCTGGCCGCCGGTGGCCGGCGGCTGATCGCGGCGCGTGCAGTCGCACTACCCGCCGAGCTTCGAGCGCGAAATGGGCTGCCTCGAACGCGAGTGGCTGTCGTGGCTGCCCGGCGCGGTGCGCGCGCATGCGTTGACACTGTCGGCCGGGCAGGCTGACGTGGCCATCGGCACGGGCCGGCTGATGCTGCAATGGCAAGCGCTGCCGCCGCGGCAGATCGCGCTGGCACGCTTCCCGCGCCTGGCGGTGCAGTTCCGCTTCGAGGACGTTGACGAAGCGGCGCGGCAGGGCTTCATGCGCTACTTCGACCTGTACATGCAGCGCGGCGGCGGCTGAGAAGCGCCGCAGCGGTGCCAGGGCGTGGAGTGCAGGGCTAAGCCCGCGCGCAGGGCCCGGAAGGGGCCTGCGGCTGGCGAAGGCCTAGTCGCGATACAAGCGCCGGACCGAGCCCGCGCGCGGCGCCCCGCCGCTACGGCTTGGGCTTGCGATAGCGCCACCAGGGCAGCACGCGGTTCAGTGACAGCACCTCGCCACTGCGCTGCGCAGCATAGCCGGGCAGCGCATTCAACTGCTGCTGCCAGGCCGGGCTGCGCAGCAGCTCGAGCAGCGTCTGCACCTGCGGATGGTCCAGCGCCGCGCGCAGCGCCACCAGGAAGTACTGCTCGTGGGCCAGAGGCAGGAAGTCCAGCCCGCGTGCGCGCGCGGCGGCCTCGATGCCGAAGCAGACGTCGGCGCTGCCGCTGGCCACCGCCTCGGCGGCGGCACGGTGTGACGGTTCGGTGCGCGTCAGCGCGCCGATCCGGGCCGCGTCGATGTGCTGCGCGGCCAGCAGCTCGTCGAGCACCACGCGCGTGCCGGTGCTCGTGTCGCGCGCCGCGAAGCGCAGGCCGGGCCGCTGCAGGTCCGCCAGCTGGCGCACGCCCAGCGGGTTGCCGGGCGCGACCATCAGGCCCTGCGTGCGCCGCGCAAAACTCACCAGCTTGTGCTGCCCGGGCCTGAGCATCGCGCGGTAGGCCAGGGCCGTGGGCGAACGCGCCGCGGCGTCGGTGAGCGCGTGAAAGCCCGCCAGCAGGCAACGCCCTGCATTCAGCGCCGCCAGCGCGTCGAGGCTGCCGCAGAAGCGGATGTCCAGGTGCAGCTTGTGCCCTTGCTGCGCCAGCTGGCGCAGCAAGGGCAGCGCATCGTCGTGGCTGGCCGAGATCGGCAGCACGCCGGCACTGTCGTCGAAGGCGATGGCGAAAGCCTGCTCGAGCTCGCTGCGCAGCGCTTCCACTTTTGGCGCCAGGCGGGCCTGCGCCCGGCGCTCGGCCCAGAGAAGCTTCGCGCCGAATGGCGACAGTGCCGATGGCTGACCCTTGGACCACAGCACCAGGGTCTGCCCGAGCTCGAGCTCCCAGCGCTTGAGTTCGCCCCACACATGCCGGTACGACAGCGACAGCCGCCGCGCCGCCGCGCTGATCGAGCCGGTGTCGTGCACGGCGGCCAACATCGCCATCAGCGGGTGGTGCAGGTCGCGCTGGCTGTCCTCGCGGCCGTGCAGCGTGTAGTTCAGGTGGATCCTATGCATGCGGGTTCATATCGCGCGGATCGCATTGCGGCGTCGAGAATGACGCCAGTATGAGAGATCCTGGATGAGCGCCTTCGCGCAGAGTTTCCGCACGGCCTTCGAGCTGATTGCCCAAGCCGACCCCGTCCTGCTGCGCACGGTGGCGCTGTCGCTGTGGGTCAGCGGGTGCGCCTGCCTGATCGCCTCGGGCTTCGGGTTGGCCCTGGGCGCCTGGCTGGCCGTGGCGCGCTTTGCGGGCCATCGGCTGATGATGCTGGTGCTGAACACGCTGCTGGCATTGCCTTCGGTGCTGGTCGGTCTGGTGGTCTATCTGCTGCTGTCACGCAGCGGACCACTCGGTTCGTGGGGCATTCTCTTCACGCCGAGCGCGATGGTCATCGCACAGACCCTGCTGGTGCTGCCGATCGTGGCGGCGCTGACGCGCCAGCTGGTCGGCGACGCGCTGCGCGACGGGGGCGACCAGTTGCGCTCGATGGGTGCCGCGCCGCTGACCTGCGCGCTGCTGATGCTGGTGCACTGCCGCTGGGCGGTGCTGACGGTGCTCATCGCCGCCTTCGGCCGGGCCATCGCCGAGGTCGGCGCAGTGATGATCGTCGGCGGCAATATCGACGGCTTCACGCGCGTCATGACCACCACCATCGCGCTGGAGACGAGCAAGGGCGACCTGCCGCTGGCACTGGCGCTGGGGCTGGTGCTGCTGGCCGTGGTGGGGATGCTGAATGCGCTGCTCGGCCTGGCCCGCCGCGGCCACGGCTCGGCGCTGGCGGGGGTGCGATGAGTCTGGTGGCGCTGCGCGACCTGTCGGTGCAGTTCGGCGCGGTGCGCGCGCTGCAAGGTGTCACGCTGAGCATCGAGCGCGGCGAATTCGTGGCCCTGGTCGGATCCAACGGTTCGGGCAAGACCACGCTGCTGCGCGCCTTGCACGGCATGCTCGGCCATCGCGGCCAGCGTGTGGTGGATGCCGCTGCGGGTACGCAGGCGATGGTGTTCCAGCGCCCCTTCCTGATGCGCCTGAGCGTGCTGAACAACCTGCGCCTCGCGCTGTGGCTGGCCGGCGTGCCGCGGCGCGACAGCGCGCAGCGCATCGCGGCCGCGCTGCAGCGTGTCGGCCTGCAGGGGCTGGAGCGCCGGCCGGCGCGCGCATTGTCGGGCGGCCAGCAGCAACGGCTGGCGCTGGCGCGGGCCATCGCGGTGCAGCCGCAGCTGCTGTACCTGGACGAGCCCACGGCCAGCCTCGACCCCACGGCCAAGCGCGAGGTCGAGGCACTGCTGGCCGGCTTTGCCGCCGACGGCATGACGCTGGTGATGAGCACGCACAACCTCGGCCAGGCCAAGCGGCTGGCCACGCGCGTCGTCTATCTGGAAGGCGGCGTGGTGCATGCCGACCTGTCGGTTGAACGTTTCTTCAATGCGCCGCTCGACGGCCCAGCACAACACTTCCTCAAAGGAGAACTGCCATGAACACCCGATCGACACTGCAAGCCCTGCAACGCCGCGCCGCACTCGGCCTGGCCCTGGCGGCACTGGTGCTGGCGCCGCTGGCCGCACGCGCCCAGGACAAGACCCTGGTCATGGCCTCGACCACCAGCACCGAGCAGTCGGGCCTGTTCGCCCACCTGCTGCCGGAATTCAAGAAGGCCAGCGGCATCGATGTGCGCGTCGTTGCACAGGGCACCGGCCAGGCGCTCGACATGGGGCGGCGCGGTGACGCCGACGTGCTGTTCGTGCACGACCAGGTGGCCGAGGAGAAGTTCGTCGCCGACGGCTTCGGGCTGAAGCGCAGCGCGGTGATGTACAACGACTTCGTGCTCATCGGCCCGAAGTCCGACCCGGCCGGCGTGAAGGGCACCGACATCGTCGAGGCCTTGAAGAAGCTGGACGCGGGCAGGTCCGAGTTCATCTCGCGCGGCGACAAGAGCGGCACCCATGCCGCCGAACTGCGCTACTGGACGGCCGCCGGCATCGAAGCGCCCGCAGGCAAGGTGGCGGGCTACAAGGAATGCGGCTGCGGCATGGGCCCGGCGCTGAACATCGCGGCCTCGTCCAACGCCTACGTGCTGGCCGACCGCGGCACCTGGCTGGCGTTCAAGAACCGCGCCGATCTGGCCGTGCTGGTCGAAGGCGACAAGCGGCTGTTCAACCAATATGGCGTGATCGTCGTGAATCCGGCGAAGCATCCGCATGTGAAGAAGGACCTGGCGCAGGCCTTCGCCGACTGGGTGGTGTCGCCGGCCGGGCAGGCCAGCATCGCCGCCTACAAGATCGGCGGCGAGCAGTTGTTCTTCCCGAACGCGGGACACTGAGGGCCAAGCCGACCATGAACGCGATGTTCATGTTCTCGAACAGGATGCCGAGCACGACCGCTATGGGTGGTCAGGTGCTGGCGTGGTGGCCCTGCAGGGCCATGCGCGCGATGAATCCCGAGCGAGTCTCGCCCGTGGCGCGCGCCAATGCGTCGAGCCGGTGCAGCACGCGACGCGGCAGACTGATGTTGACTCGCTCCATCGTGTCATCGAGCACCGCGGGATCCACCTTGACGACGGCCCAGACCCACGCCTTCCATTCCTCGTGTTTCTTGCGCAATGATTCGACGCTCGACGGCTGAGGAATGTCCTGCCCCGTGTCAAGGGCGGTTTCAATCCAGGCAGCGATGGCCTCTTCGGCCTTGGCCATGGCCTCTTCCATCGTGTCACCTGCAGAGAAACACCCGGGCAGGTCAGGCACAACGACGCCGAATGCTTCGGTCTGGGTGCCAGGTTCAATGGCGACGGGGTAACGCATGTTGTAGCCTCTTCTCAAATCCCGGCGTGTTGCCGTATGGCCTTCACCAGCCCAAGCCCCAAGTCCTTCTTGGGGTGAGGAACCACCACGATGCTTGTGCGCTGCGGGTGCGTGAAGACATGATGAGAACCATTGACCCTGGCAAGTCGCCAACCTGCCTTCTTGAGTTCACGTATCAGGTCTGCGCTGCTCATGTGTGTATGATACACACGACAACTTCGTGTGTAAATCGCTCTGCCACGACAGGCCACAGCCAGCGAGCCGCATCAGGTAAAGCAGGTACGCCTGAATCTGCCCGTCGCTCTAAGTCACCAGCACCCAACGCGGTGTGCGGGCAGGGTGTCCCCATTCAGGGAGTGAAAGTGATCACCAGCACCGACGGCACGCGCCCGTCGGTGTCGCGCGGCAGTTCGGCGGTGCGGTCGATGGCGCGCAGCACCGCCTCGTCCCAATCCTTGTTGCCGCTGCTCTTCACCAGCCGGCGGCTGAGGATGGTGCCCGAGGGTGAGGCGCGCACCTCCACGTCGGCGGCAGGATTGCCCGACACGTTTTCGGTGAGCAGGATGTTCGGCCTGATGCGCGCGATCAGTTTGCCGGCGTAGCCGGCGGACGGCGCCGCATCCTTCAACGCGCTGCCGGTGGCACCGGGCGCACCCGTCGCACCGGCCTGGCCGAGCATGCGCTTGAGGTTCTCTTCGCGCTGCTTGGCCAGGCGCTGATCGTCGGCCTGCTTGTCGCGTTGTTCCTGAAGCTCGCGCTGCTTCGCGTCGGCCTTGGCCTTCGCCTCGCGCTGTTGTTCGCGCTCGGCCTTCTCCTGCTCGGCCTTGACGCGTTCGGCCTTGGTACGTTCCAGTTTTTCACGCTCGGCGCGCGCGCGCTCGGCTTTTTCCTTCTCGGCCTGGCGCGCCTTGTCGATGGCGATCTGCGCATCGATGGCTGGCACCGGCACGGCTGGCGCGGGGCGCGGCGGGGGCGCCGGTGCCGGGGTTGCCGGTGCCGGGGGCGGCGGCGTGAGCGGCGTGCTTTCGATGGCTCGCGGCGCCGCCACCTGCGGGGTGGCGGCCCACAGCTCGGCGCTGAAGGTCTGCGGTGTCTGGCTGCGCCAGTTGACTGCGGCCGCCAGCGCCATCACCAGCAGCACGTGCACGGCCAGCGCCAGCGCGGCGCCACGGCCCATGCCGCCCGGCGGCCGCGGGCGCAGCGCATCGGCAGCCTGCATCTTCAGCGTGGCGGCACTCATTCAGCCACCTTGCTTGACCGACAGCCCGACGCGCTGGATGCCTTCGCGCTGCAGCGCGTCCATCACGCGCACCACCGCCTCGTACTTGACATTGCGCTCGGCGCTTATGACCACCGGCACTTCGGCGTCGCCGGCCTGCGCCTGCTTCACCCGCGCCGGCAGTTGCCCCAGCGTGAGCACGGCGCTGTCCTTCTGGTCGATGCGCATGCGCAGCTTCTCGTCGACGCCGAGCACCAGTTCGATCACATGGTTCGGCCGCTGCTTGGCCTTGCCCACCGTGGGCAGATCGACCATGCCGGTGGTGATGAGCGGCGCGGTGACCATGAAGATGATGAGCAGCACCAGCATCACGTCGATGAAGGGCACCATGTTGATCTCGTTCATCGCGCGACGCCGGCGCGAACCGCCCCGTGTGGCCAGGTTCGGCATGTCAGAGGCTCCGCCACTTCTTGCTGCAGGTCGGTTGCGGTCCGCGCACCAACGCCGCTGCGGCAGCGCGCTGACGTCGCCCGCGTCCTCCGGCCCACGCTCGCGGGGGTTTGGCCTGGCGCACCATCGGCAGTGGCCTGATCGCCAACCGGGCACACCCGCGACAAGCGTGCCGCGAATGGGGCCTGCGCCCGCGGGCGCCACCACCGCCCTGCAACCACCACCCGTGGTGCGCCAGCGCAAATGCCTCGGCGATGAGAGGGCAGGCGGTTCGGGCATGCGGGCGCAGGCCCCATTCGCGGCACGCTTGTCGCCGCTGCGCTTGGCTCCTGTTCATGAGGCAACTTGCACGAACACAAGTCGTCGCCCCGCGAGCGTGGGCCGGAGCACGCATGCCCGGGCCGCCTGCCACGCTGAAGGCAGCGCCCCCGCAAGAGGTTGTCCAACGTGGCCCACTGGTGAAGCGCATCGCGACGCGCGCAGGGTAAAGGCTGGGCACCGGGTTCGCTTTCACGTCAAGACGCCGTAGCCGCGGCCGCCGGCTGGCTGGCGCTGCGCTGCAGGATGTTGGAGAACTCCTCGATGAAGGTCTCCAGCTGGATGGCGATGCGGTCGATGTCGCGCGAAAAGCGGTTGTAGGCGATGACCGCGGGAATGGCCGCGAACAGGCCGATGGCCGTGGCCACCAGCGCCTCGGCAATGCCCGGCGCCACCGAGGCCAGCGTCACCTGCTGCATGTTCGACAGGCCGACGAACGCATGCATGATGCCCCACACCGTGCCGAACAGCCCGACATAGGGCGAGACCGACGCTACCGAGGCCAGGAAGCTGAGGTTGCTCTCTATGACGTCGAGCTCGCGCTGGTAGCTGGCGCGCATGGCGCGTCGCGCGCCGTCGAGTTGTGCCGCGGCGTCGAGGTGGCGCTCGCGCAATTTCATGAACTCGCGCATGCCGCTGGCGAAGATGCGCTCCAGCGGCGAGGTCGCGGGTTTGGCGCTGCTGGCCTGGTGCAGATCGTTCAGGCTGCGCCCGGACCAGAAATCGCGTTCGAAATCGTCGTTGCCCTGGCGCACGCGGCGCAGGCCGAAGATCTTGCCGAAGATCACCGTCCAGCTGGCCAGCGACACCAGCATCAGCCCGGCCATGACGAGCTGCACCACGATGCTGGCGTTCAGCACCAGGCTGATGATGGAAAGATCCTGGTTCATGTGATGGCGTGGAGTATCGCCGCGGGAATGCGGCAGGGGCGAAAGCTGGTGGCCGTGGTGTCTTTGGCATCGATACAGCCGATGCGTATCTCGCCTTCGGCCAGCAGTTCGGCACCGCGCCAGGCCTGCTGGCGGATGCGCAGCGACGCGCGTCCGGCATCGGCCAACTCGACGGTGATGCGCAACTGGTCGTCCAGGCGCGCCGCGCCCAGGCAGCGCAGCGAGGCAGCGACAACCACGAACACCACCCCCTCGCCCTGCAGCATCTGCTGCTGCGAAAAGCCCAGCGCACGCAACCACTCGGTGCGCGCACGCTCGAAGAACTTCAAGTAGTTGGCATGGAACACCACCCCGCCGGCGTCGGTGTCTTCCCAGTACACGCGCAGCGGCTGCCCGAAGGCTGCCGCCGGGGCTGGCGTGGTGTGGGTTTCGGGCGAGGGCTGGGCTGGCATCGGCGCGGCCGATTATGCGCGAGCCACACCGGCATGCCGTGGCGGCGGGCCAGGCCGCTGCCGCGGTCGGCCCCTACTGCAGACTGCTCTTGTACACCGGGCCCCACACCGGATGCCCGGCTTCAGAGCGGCTCAGCGCAAAGCTGGCATCGGCGGCGCGCGCCTCGCGGAACTGGGCCTGGCAGTCGGCCAGACGGTCGCTGGTGCAGGTGATGAAGGCCAGCAGCTTGTGCGCGGTGGCGCGGTCTCGCGCGCTTGGCAGGCCGTCGCCGAGGGCCTTGCGCAGCGCCTTCTCGGCATGCTCGTACTGCCCGTCGTCGTAGGCGCGCATGCCGTCCAGCAGCGCCCTTTCGGCCGGGCGCGCCATCACCTCGGACAAGCCCGTGGGCGGCGGCGCGGCTGGCGGTGGCGCGGCGCAGGCGCCGAGCAGTGCGGCGCCGGCCAGAAGCGCGATCAGCAGGCGGGGACGGGGCAGCGTGTTCATGGGCCGAAACGATGTTTGAGGGTGACGGGCCGCTCGGGGTCGACCTGCACGCGTTGCGTGTAGGGCGGGAAGTCCTCGTTGCGCACGGTGATGGTGTGCGTGCCCTGCGGCAGCTCCAGGCGGGTCAGCGGCGGCGTGGTGCCGGCCGGCTTGCCGTCCACCTCGACCTGCCCCCACGGGCTGATGGCCATGTTCACCGTGCCGTGGGCCAGCACCGGCGCTGCGGCGGCCACGGGCGCTGCGGCCACGACCTTGGCCGCGGGCTTGCGCACTTTCGCTGCGGCAGAGGCAGGCGGCGGCTTGATCGGTTCGGCCGGTGGTGTCGGCGCGCTCAGCTCGGCCCCGGTTTCGTTCGTCGGCCTCAGCGGTGTTTCCACCGCGGGCGGCAGCGCTACGCTCACGGGTGCGGCCGGCAAGGCCGGCACGGCCGGGGTAGCGGCGGGCGCCGCAGCGATGGGCGCCGCAGCGATGGGCGTCGCGGCCTGCGGCAGCGCGCCTGGCACCGCCTGCACCGCACGCTCGGCGGTCGGCATCGATCCGATGAACCAGTACAGCGGCACCAGCACCGCGGCCACGGCCACGGCGCCCATCCACACCCGCCACCGCCGCTGCGGCGCCGCCGCTGCAGGCACGGGCGTGCCCGCCGGCAGGCTGTCGGGCTCGGCCACGGCAAGCACCGGCAGCGCCGCCAGCCAATGACGCAGCGCCTGGGCCATCTCCACGGCACTGCCGAAGCGCTCCTCGGGGTTGCGCGCCATGGCACGCATGGCGATGGCCGACAGCCCCAGCGGCACTTCAGGGCACAGCTCATGCGGCGGCGCTGGATGGTGATGCGCCACCGCGTTGCGTATCTGTTCGAGCGAGTCGCCGGCGAAGGCCTTGCGCGCGCTGAGCAGCTCGTACATCACCGTGCCGAGCGCATAGATGTCGGTGCGCGCGTCGACGCTGCCGCCGTGCAGTTGTTCGGGCGCCTGATAGTGCGGCGAGCCGGCGATCACACCATCGAACACCGGCAGCGACGCACGGTGCGCCACGCGGGCGATGCCGAAATCCAGCACCTTGGGCCGGTCGCGACGCGAGAGGAAGATGTTGGCCGGCTTGATGTCGCAATGCACCACGCCGCGTGCGTGCGCGTAGGCCAGCGCATCGGCAACCCGCCGCACCAGCAGCGCGGCTTCGGCCGGGCTGGCGCGCCAGCCCGCCTGCAGCGCCTGGCGCAGATCGCGCCCGCGCAGCCGCTCCATGGCGATGTACACGCCGTGTGCCGACAGGCCGGCGTCATGCACGGTGACGATGTGCGCATGGTTCAGTCCGGCCGCGGCGCGTGCTTCGTTCAGGAACAGCGCATTCAGCGACACGCGCGTCGGCGTGTCGATGTCGAACTGCAGCGTCTTCACCGCCACCATGCGCGACAGCAGCGGATCCCAGGCCTCGAACACGGTGCCCAGCCCGCCCTGGCCGAGCTTCTGCTTCAGCGCATAGCGGCCGATGCTGGACAGCGTGGGCCGCGCGGCGGTGTCGGTTTCGTCGGCCGGTTCGTCGGCGCCGGAATCGGCGCCGAAATCGGTCAGGATCTCGGACACGGCCGCAGTGGGCGCCACGGCCGGTGCCGGCTCGCAGGCCGTCTCGAAATAGGGCACGGAAACCACCGTCGCGGCAAAGCCCGAGGTATGGAATTCGTCGTCTTCGCCGCGCTTGAACAGGCTGGGTCTCACAGCGCTGGAGCTTAGGCGGGCCCGCGCTGGCGCGCTGCACGAAAAGCGTGGCTTCTGCCCGGCGATTAACCGCTTGTCACCAAATTTCGCACGCCCGGCTTCTTACTTAAGGGCCGCCTTCAGCCCAGGCGCTTGAATCGCCCGCGCGGCCGCGCGGCCGCGGCGGCCTCGAGCCGCCTCAACCGAGCACGCGCGCCAGCCGCGACAAGGCCTGTTCCAGCTCGGGCATCGAGCTGGCAAAGGACAGCCGCACGAAGCGCTCGGCCGCATGCGGCCCGAAATCGCGGCCCGGCGTCAGCGCCACATGCGCGCTGCGCATCATGTCGAAGCAGAAATCCCAGCTGCTGGCATTGAAGGCGCTGCAGTCGGCCCAGACGTAGAACGCGCCATCGGGCAGCACCGGCACCTGCAGGCCGATCGCCCGCAGCGCGGGCACGACCCTGTCGCGCCGCGCACGGAACTGCTCGCGCCGGCGTTCGTATTCGGCGATGGAGTCGTCGTCGAAGCAGGCCAGCGCGGCATGCTGCGCCACCGTGGAGGCGCAGATGTAGAGGTTCTGTGCCAGCTTTTCCACCGGCGCCACCAGCTCGTTGGGCAGCACCATCCAGCCCAGGCGCCAGCCGGTCATGCTGAAGTACTTGGAAAAGCTGTTGATCGATATGACGTCGCTGCCGTGCTCCAGCGCGCTGTGGCCATAGGCCTCGTCGTAACTCAGGCCGAGGTAGATCTCGTCCACCAGCGTGGCGCCGCCGCGCGCGCGCACGGCTTCGACAATGGCCAGCATCTCGGCGCGCGCGATCGAGGTGCCGGTGGGGTTGGAGGGCGAGGCCAGCAGCACGCCGCGGGTATGCGGCTGCCACTGCGCGCGCACGGTCGCGGCATCGAGCTGGAAGCGGGCCTCGGCCGAGGCCGGCAGCAAGCGCGCCCGGGCGCCCGCCGCGGCCACGAAGTGCCGGTTGCACGGATAGCTCGGGTCCGGCATCAGCACCTCGTCGCCGGGCTCGAAAAGCGCCAGGCACGCCAGTTGCAGCGCCGCCGACGCGCCGGCGGTGACGACGATGCGCTGCGCCGCGATGTCCAGGCCGAAGCGAGACCGGTACCACTGGCTGATGCGCTCGCGCAGCGCGGGCAGGCCGGTGGCCTGGGTGTACTGCGTCTGGCCGCGGCGCATGCAGGCTTCGGCAGCTTGCACCACCGCGGGCGCGGCGCTGAAATCGGGCTCGCCGATGTTCAGGAAGATCATCGGTTCGCCGCCGAGCGCCGGGTCACAGGCCGGGCTGCGCGCGATCTCCAGCGCCGTCTTGGCGCACTCCATCACGTAGAAGGGCTCGATGTGATCGAGCCGCGAGGCCAGCCGCATCATGCGCCGCGTGCAGCGCGTGCGGCGGTCACCTCGGCGGGGCGCAGCTCGGCGGCAGCCTTGTCGAGCACGCCGTTGACGTATTTGTGGCCGTCGGTCCCGCCGAAGCTCTTGGCCAGCTCGACGCCTTCGTTGATGGCCACGCGGTAGGGGATGTCGACGCAGTGCGTCAGCTCGTACACGCCGATCATCAGCACCGCGTGCTCCACCGGCGACAGCAGGCTGGTCTTGCGGTCGACGTGCCGCGCGAGCACGGCGTCGAGTGCGGCGGCTTCGCGGATGCAGCCGTGCAGCAGCGCATCCAGGTGCACCTGGTCGAGCTTGTCGAAGCCTTGCTCCTCTTGCAGATGGGCTTCGATCTCGGTCGCGTCGGCACCCGACACCAGCCATTGATACAGGCCCTGCAGCGCCACCTCGCGCGAGCGCCGCCGCGCCGAATGTGCCGCCGGCCGCCGCGCCGTGGCCGGCTTCTTGGCGGCGCCGGGCGGGGCGGTGCCCTCGGCCGTCATGGGATGTCGTCCATCAGGTTGGCCATCTCCACCGCCACGCGCGCCGCATCGCGGCCTTTTTCCTCGGCGCGTGCCCAGGCCTGGTCTTCGTTCTCCACCGTGAGGATGGCGTTGGCGATGGGCAGCAGGTGGTCCAGCGAGACGCGCGTCAGGCCGGCGCCGCTTTCATTGGCCACCAGTTCGAAGTGGTAGGTCTCGCCGCGCACGATGCAGCCCAGCGCGATCAGTGCGTCGTAGTCCTCGGTCTCGGCCATGGCTTTCAGCACCACCGCGATCTCCAGCGCGCCGGGCACCACCACCTGGCGGATGTGGCGCTCGGCCACGCCGAGCACGGCCAGCTCGTGCAGGCAGGCCTGGGCCAGCGCCAGCGTCAGCGCATCGTTGAAGCGTGCGCGCACGATGCCGATGCGCAGGCCTTCGCCATCCAGTTGGTCCCCCAGTCCCTTGTCGGCTTCATGCATGGCGCGGCCCTTGCACGGTATTCAGGACTGTGCGGCCAGGAAGCCGACGACTTCGAGGCCGTAGCCGGTCATGCTGGGCATGCGCCGCGGGCTGCCCAGCAGCCGCATGCGGGTGACGCCCAGATCGAGCAGGACTTGCGCGCCGATGCCATAGGTGCGCAGGTCCATCTGCTTGGCGCCGGGCCCGGCATCGGCTTCGGGCAGCAACTGCGCCAGCAGCGTGTCCACCGGCTGCATGCAGTTCAGCAGCACCGCCACGCCGTGCGGCGCCGAGCGCAGCACGCCCAGCGCGCGCGGCAGCGGCCAGGAATGGCCGAGCCCGCCTTCGTCCAGCATGTCCAGCGCGGTGTAGGGCTCGTGCACACGCACAAGCACCTCGTCGCCGCGGTCCCATTGGCCATGCGTCAGGGCCAGGTGCAGGCCGGCGCTGCGGTCGCGGAAGACATGGCATTCGAATGCGCCCTGCGGCGTGTGCAGGCGGCGTGAACCCACGCGCTGGATCAGCGATTCGTTGCGGCTGCGGTAGGCGATGAGATCGGCGATGGTGCCGATCTTCAGGCCATGCTCCTTGGCAAAGGTGCGCAGGTCGGGCAGCCGCGCCATGGTGCCGTCGTCCTTCATCACCTCGCAGATCACTGCGGCCGGCTCCAGCCCGGCCATGCGCGCCAGGTCGCAGCCGGCTTCGGTGTGGCCGGCGCGCATGAGCACGCCGCCGTCCTGCGCCTGCAGCGGGAAGATGTGGCCGGGCTGCACCAGGTCGGCGGGCCGGGCGTCGCGCGCCACCGCGGCCTGCACCGTGCGCGAGCGGTCGGCCGCGGAGATGCCGCTGCTTACGCCGCTGGCGGCTTCGATCGACACGGTGAAGGGCGTTCCGTGCTTGCCGCCGTTGCGGTGCGTCATCGGCGTCAGGTGCAGGCGTTCGCAGCGCTCGCGCGTCAGCGTCAGGCAGATCAGGCCGCGGCCGAAGCGCGCCATGAAGTTGATGGCCTGGGGCGTGACATGCTCGGCGGCGAGCACCAGGTCGCCTTCGTTTTCGCGGTCTTCCTCGTCGACGAGGATGACCATGCGGCCGGCGGCCAGCTCGGCCACCAGCTCGGGAACGGGGGAAATCGGCATGCGCGGATTGTAGGCGCGGGCCTGCGCGCGCCGCTGTAGCACGCGGCTGAGCACGCGGCTCAGCGCGGGGCGGCGGCGGGCCCGAGCATGCGCTCGACGTAACGTGCGATCAGGTCGACCTCGAGGTTCACGCGCGCGCCGGCTTGCAGCGTGCCCAGCGTGGTGTGTTCTAGCGTGTGCGGGATCAGGTTGATGCTGAACTCGCAGCCCTCGGCCCGGTCTTCGACGCGGTTCACGGTGAGGCTCACTCCGTTGACGCTGATCGAGCCCTTGAAGGCCAGGAAGCGCCCCAGCTCGGCCGGCGCGCGCACGCGCAGCTCCCACGATTCGCCGACCGGCGCAAAGTGGGTCACGCTGCCGATGCCGTCGACGTGGCCACTGACCAGGTGCCCGCCCAGGCGGTCGTGTGCGCGCAGTGCCTTTTCCAGGTTCACCGGCCCGGCCTCGGCCAGGCCGGCGGTGCAGGCCAGGCTCTCCGCCGAGATGTCGACCGTGAAGCGCGACGCAGCGGCGTCGAGCGACGTCACCGTCATGCACGCGCCGTTGAGCGCGATGCTGTCGCCCAGCCCGGTGTCGCCAAGGTAGCCGGGCGGCGTCTCGATGCTCAGGCGCCGACCGTGCCCGGGGCCGCTGCCCAGCGCGACACTGTCGACGATGCGCCCGCGCGCGTTGATGATGCCGGTGAACATGCGCCGATTGTCGCAGGCCGCTGCGCCCCGATCAGCCTGGCCCGTCGGCAAAGGCCAGGCCCCCCGGCAGCCGCGCAATCACGCGCAGGTCCTCGCCCACGCGATCGACGGCGTGCCAGCGCAGCGGCAGCGCGTCGTCCAGCCGCTCCAGCGGCCCGAAGGCCGCCATCTCGCGCCCCAGGCCGATGAGCTTGGGCGCCAGGTAGAGCAGCAGCTCGTCGACCAGGCCGGTCTGGAGCAGCGACGCGTTCAGCTTGTGGCCGGCCTCGACATGCAGCTCGTTGATGCCGCGCCGGCCCAGATCGGCCAGCATCGCCGCCAGCTCCACCTTGCCCGCCGCGTCGGGCAGGCAGCACAGCTCGGCGCCGCACGCGCGCAGCGCATCGGCCTGCGGCCCCTGGTCGGCCGCGCTGTAGATCAGCACCGCGCCCGGCGGCGCCAGCAGGCGGGCGCCGGGCGGCGTGTGCAGCCGCGCATCGACCACCACGCGCAGCGGCTGCAGCACGCTCGGCACATGGCGCACGTCGAGCCGTGGGTCGTCCTCGAGTACCGTGCCGATGCCGCTGAGCACCGCGCCGGCGCGCTTGCGCCAGGCGTGGCCGTCGGCGCGCGCCGCCTCGCCAGTGATCCACTGGCTGCGGCCGTTCTCCAGCGCGGTGCGCCCGTCGAGCGAGGCCGCGACCTTCAGGCGCACCCACGGCCGGCCGCGCTGCATGCGCGAGAAGAAACCGATGTTCAGCTCGCGCGCGGCCTGCGCCAGATCACCTTCGGCCAGGTCCACCGTCACGCCGGCGGCGCGCAGCCGCGCGATGCCTTCGCCGCCGACCAGGGGGTTCGGGTCGGCCACCGC
>DASQFA010000033.1:0-10739 GCA_035633375.1 Rubrivivax sp. | reverse complement strand
AACTCATGCGCCATCGGGCCCTGGGTGTACAACGCCTCGGCTTCGACTTCGGCTGACAGGATCAGCTTCACCTGCCGGTCGTACAGCACATCCACCAGCCAGGTGAAGCGCCGCGCCTCGCTGGCCAGGCGAGGCGACATGGCCGGCACGCCCGACAGCAACACGGTGTGGAAGCGCGAGGCCAGTTCGAGATAGTCGTTCTGCGAGCGCGGCCCGCCACACAGCTGCGCAAAGTCGAACCAGACCACGCCGCCCGCGCGCCGCCGTGCGCGCAATTCACGCTGCTCGACGCGCAGCAGCGGGTCTTCGTCATGCGCTTCGGCAAGCTGTTCGAAAGCCGCCAGCATCTGTGCGTCCGCGGCGCCGCCCAGCGGCGTGTAATAGACCTTGACATGGTCCATGGTGCGTTGCCGGTAGTCGGTGCCAGCGTCGACATTCAGCACCTCGAGCTGACGCTTGAGCAACTCGATGGCCGGCAGGATGCGCTCGCGGTGCAGGCCGTTCGGGTACAGCGCGTCGGGGTGGAAGTTCGAGGTGGTGACGATGCTCACGCGATTGGCGAACAGCGCTTCGAGCAGCCGGTGCAGGATCATCGCGTCGGTGACGTCGGCGATATGGAATTCATCGAAGCAGATCAGGCGGAAGCGCCGCGATATGCGACGGCCCAGCTCCTCGAGCGGGTTGACGGTGCCGCGCATCTCTTGCAGCTCGCGATGCACCTCGCGCATGAATTCGTGAAAATGCAGCCGCGTCTTGCGCTTCAGCGGCACCGAGCGGTAAAAGCAGTCCATCAGGAAGCTCTTGCCGCGCCCGACGCCGCCATGCATGTACACGCCGCGCGGGATCGGCGGGCGGTTGATGATCTTGGCCAACCTGTTGCCGCGGCGGCGCAGGTAGCTCAGCCATTCGTTCTCGCAGCGCTCGAGGGCATCGATGGCGCGCAACTGCGCCGCATCGGCGCGGTAGCCGCGTTCCGCCAAGGTGCTTTCGTACAGCGCGCGTACGGCCATAGCCGCCTAGAAGTTCAGCGTGCGCTTGTCCACGGCCAGCGCCGCTTCCTTGGTGGCCTCGCTCAACGACGGGTGCGCGTGGCAGATGCGCGCAATGTCTTCAGAGCTGGCCTTGAACTCCATCGCCATCACCGCTTCGGCGATGAGCTCGCTGGCCATCGGGCCGACGATGTGCACGCCCAGGACTTCGTCGGTGACGGCATCGGCCAGCATCTTCACCATGCCGGTGGTGTCGCCCATGGCTCGCGCACGGCCATTGGCCATGAAGGGGAAGCTGCCGGCGCGGTAGGCCCGGCCCTCGGCCTTGAGCTGCGCTTCGGTCTGGCCGACCCAGGCGATCTCCGGGCTGGTGTAGATGACCCAGGGGATGGTGTTGAAGTTGACATGGCCGTGCTGGCCGGCGATGCGCTCGGCCACGGCCACGCCTTCGTCCTCAGCCTTGTGCGCCAGCATCGGCCCGCGCACCACGTCGCCCACGGCCCAGACACCCGGCAGGTTGCTGCGGCAGTCATCGTCCACGGCGATGAAGCCGCGCTCGTCGAGCTTCAGGCCGACGGCCTCGGCGTTGAGCCCGGTGGTGTTGGGCACGCGCCCGATGGACACGATGAGCTTGTCGCAATCCAGCACCTGCTCGGCGCCGGCGGCATCGGCGTAGCGCACGCTGACGCCCTTCTTGCCCGTCTTCACCTGGCTGATCTTCACGCCGAGGTGGATCTTCAGGCCCTGCTTGGTGAAGGCCTTGTGCGCCTCCTTGGCGATCTGCTCATCCACTGCGCCCAGGAAGGTGGGCAAGGCCTCGAGCACCGTGACCTGCGCGCCCAGGCGCCGCCACACCGAACCCATTTCCAGGCCGATGACGCCCGAGCCGACCACGCCCAGCGTCTTGGGCACCGCGCCGATGCGCAGCGCGCCGTCGTTCGACAGGATCTGCTGCTCGTCGAACTCGGCACCCGGCAGCGCACGCGCGTTGGAGCCAGTGGCGACGATGACCTGCCGCGCCGTCAAGGTCTCGGGCTTGTCGCCGCCGACCGCGATCTGATAAGCACCGTCGGCGGCCTTCACGAAGGCGCCGCGGCCGTGGAAGAAGGCGACCTTGTTCTTCTTGAAGAGGTAGAGAATGCCGTCGTTGTTCTGCTTGACCACCTGGTCCTTGCGGCCGAGCATTTTCGGCACGTCGATGCTCAGGTTGCTCAGGCCGATGCCGTGCTCGGCAAACGAGTGGCCGGCATGCTCGAAGTGCTCGCTGCTCTGCAACAAGGCCTTGCTCGGGATGCAGCCGACGTTGGTGCAGGTGCCGCCCGGCGCGGGGCCGCCCTTGGCGTTCTTCCATTCGTCGATGCAGGCGGTGTTCAGGCCCAGCTGTGCGGCGCGGATGGCGGCGATGTAGCCGCCGGGGCCGCCGCCGATGACGACGACGTCGAAGTTCTTGGACATGGTGTGGGTCAGGTTGAATGGGTCAGTCTTCGAGCGGCACGAAAATCCAAAGCAGCAGGTACGCGAAGACGCCGACACCGCCGAACACGAGCAGCAGCACGAACGTCAAGCGCCAGATCCAGGTGTCGATGCCGCTGACCTGGCCGATGCCGGCGCACACGCCGCCCAGCCATTTGTCGCTGCGGCTGCGACGCAGCCGGTTGATGGCCGCTGCGGGCGGCGTGGCCGGCTCGGCTTGCGCATCGATGAGGCGTACCTTGGCGCGCTGGAACTCGTCCTCGGACAAGCTGCCCCGTGCGCGCATTTCCTCCAGGCGGGCGAGTTCGTCGACGAGACTCATGACAGGTGCCTCCCGCTCGCGACGGATCAAATGTCGAACAACAGCCGCGCCGGGTCTTCCAGCGCGTCCTTCATCGTCACCAGGCCGAGCACGGCCTCGCGCCCGTCGATGATGCGGTGGTCGTAGCTCATGGCCAGGTAGTTCATCGGCCGCACCACGACCTGGCCATTCTCGACCACGGCACGCTCCTTGGTGGCATGCACGCCGAGGATCGCACTTTGCGGCGGGTTGATGATCGGCGTGCTCAGCATCGAGCCGAAGACACCGCCGTTGCTGATGGAGAAGGTGCCGCCGGTCAGCTCTTCCATCGACAGCTTGCCGTCGCGCGCCTTGGCGCCGTACTCGGCGATCTTCTTCTCGATGTCGGCAAAGCTCATCTGATCGGCATTGCGCAGGATCGGCACCACCAGGCCGCGCGGCGAACCGACCGCGATGCCGATGTCGAAATAGCCGTGATAGACGATGTCGGTGCCGTCCACGCTGGCGTTGAGCAGCGGGTACTTCTTCAATGCCGCCACCGCCGCCTTGACGAAGAAGCTCATGAAGCCGATCTTCACGCCGTGCTCTTTTTCGAAGCGCTCCTGGAAGCGCTTGCGCATGTCCATCACCGGCGCCATGTTCACCTCGTTGAAGGTGGTGAGGATGGCGTTGCTGGCCTGCGACTGCAGCAAGCGCTCGGCCACGCGCGCGCGCAGCCGCGACATAGGCACACGCTGCTCGGGCCGCTCACCCAGCAGGGCCATGGCCGGTGCTGCCACCGCGGGCAGCGCCCGGGGTGCCGCCGCTGCCGGCGCGGCCGGCGACGGCGCAGGCGGCGCCTTCGGTGCGGCCAGCGCACCGAGCACGTCGCCCTTGGTCACGCGCCCGTCCTTGCCGGTGCCTGTCACGGCGCCCGCGGCCATCTGCTGCTCGGCCAGCAGCTTGGCCGCCGCCGGCATGGCCACGTGGCCCATTGATTTGCTCGCTGCCGCGGCCGGGGGGGCCGCTGGCGCAGCAGTTGGCGCAGCGGGCGCAGCCGCGCCGGCCTTGGCCTCGGTATCGATGCGCGCAATCACCTGCTCGGCCGCCACCGTCGCGCCGTCGGCGGCGACATGTTCGGTGAGCACCCCGCTGGCTGGTGACGGCACTTCCAGCACCACCTTGTCGGTCTCGATCTCGATCAGGATCTCGTCCATCTCGACCGCCTCGCCGACGCGCTTCTTCCATTGCAGCAAGGTGGCTTCGGCCACGGACTCTGACAGCTGCGGCACCTTGACTTCGACTATGGACATGGGTCTATCTCGGATTGTTGTGATGTTTTGTCGCAAGTGGGCCAGCGCCTAAGCGGCCGGTCCGACAAGCAAGACGTCTGCGGCGCAAGGCGTTCGCAGCAGCCCTATTTCGACAGGACGAAGCCCTTCAGCTTGCCGAAGGCCTGGTCGAGCAGGGATTTCTGTTGCTCCTGGTGCAGGTGGGCATAGCCCACGGCCGGTGAGGCCGAGGCCGGCCGCCCGGCATAAGCGAGCTTCTGCCCTTCGACCATGTTCTCGTGAACGTAGTGCTGCACGTAGAACCAGGAGCCCTGGTTTTGCGGCTCATCCTGGCACCAGATGATTTCGCTGGCATTCGGGTGGCGCTTCAGTTCAGCGCTGAAGGCCTTGTGCGGGAAGGGGTACAACTGCTCGACGCGCACGATGGCCACGTCCCAGGCCTTCTTCTCGTCGCGCCGACGGATCAGGTCGTAGGCCACCTTGCCCGAGCAGGCGATGATGCGCTTGACCTTGTCGGCCTCGACCTCGGCACGGCTGGCGCCGATGACGGTGCGGAACTCGCCCTGGGTGAACTCCGACAGCGGCGAGGTGGCATCCTTGGCGCGCAGCAGCGACTTGGGCGTGAGGATGATCAGCGGCTTGCGGAACTGGCGCACCATCTGCCGGCGCAGTAGGTGGAAGATCTGGCTGGCCGATGTGGGCTGCACGACCTGCATGTTGTTGTCGGCCGCCAGCTGCATGAAGCGCTCGAGCCGGGCCGACGAATGCTCCGGGCCCTGCCCTTCGTAGCCGTGCGGCAGCATCAGCGTCAGGCCGTTGACGCGGCCCCATTTCACCTCGCCCGAGGCGATGAACTGGTCGATCACCACCTGCGCGCCGTTGACGAAGTCGCCGAACTGCGCCTCCCAGATGACCAGCGTGTTGGGTTCGGCCGAGGCGTAGCCGTACTCGAAGGCCAGCACCGCTTCTTCGGACAGCAGCGAATCGATGACCACGAACGGCGCCTGTGCGTCGGCCACGTTCTGCAGCGGAACGTAAATGCCGGTGTCCCACTTCTCGCGGTTCTGGTCGTGCAGCACCGAGTGCCGGTGGGTGAAGGTACCGCGGCCGCAGTCCTCGCCCGACAGGCGCACCGCGTAGCCGCTGGCCACCAGCGAGGCGTAGGCCAGGTGTTCGCCCATGCCCCAGTCGACGTTGATCTCGCCACGCCCCATGGCGGCACGATCGGCGAGCACCTTCTCCACCAGCGGATGCACCTTGAAGTTGCCCGGCACGGCGGTGATGCGCGCGGCCAGGCGCTGGACCTCCGCCAGTGGCAGCGCCGTGTCGGCAGAGTCGGTCCACTTGCGGCCCAGGAACGGCACCCAGTCGACAGCGTACTTGCTCTTGAAGTTGGTCAGCACCGGATCGCCGGTGTGCTTGCCTTCGTCGAGCGCGGCGCGCAGCTCCTTGACCATGCGGTCCGGGCCGTCGGCGGGCAACACGCCCTGTGCCACCAGCTTGTCGCCGTACAGGCGCCGCGTGCCGGGATGCTGGGCGATCTTCTTGTACATCAGCGGCTGCGTCAGGCTGGGCGTGTCCTGCTCGTTGTGGCCGAGCTTGCGGAAACAGACGATGTCGACCACCACGTCCTTCTTGAACAGCTGGCGGTAGTCCATCGCCAGCTGCGTGCACAGCACCACCGCCTCGGGGTCGTCGCCGTTGACGTGCAGCACTGGCGCTTCGATCATCTTCACCACGTCGGTGCAGTACAGCGTGGAGCGGGTGTCGCGCGGGTCGCTGGTGGTGAAGCCGATCTGGTTGTTGATCACCAGATGCACGGTGCCGCCGGTGTGGTAGCCGCGTGTCTGCGCCAGCGCCAGCGTCTCCATGACCACGCCCTGGCCGGCAAATGCGGCATCGCCGTGCACCAACACCGGCAGCACCTGGTCGCCGAGCTTATCGCCGCGGCGGTCCATGCGCGCCTTGACCGAACCCTCGACCACCGGGTTGACGATCTCCAGGTGCGAGGGGTTGAAGGCCAGGCTCAGGTGCACCGGCCCGCCGGGTGTGCTGACATCGCTGGAAAAGCCCTGGTGGTACTTGACGTCGCCCGAGGGCAGGTCTTCGGGCGCGGTGTGGTCGAACTCGGCGAACATGTCCTTGGGCATCTTGCCCAGGGTGTTGACCAGCACGTTCAAGCGGCCGCGGTGCGCCATGCCGATGACGATCTCCTGCACGCCGCGCTCGCCGGCACGCTGCACCACCTCGTCCATGCTGGCGATGAAGCTTTCGCCGCCCTCGAGCGAAAAGCGCTTCTGGCCGACATACTTGGTGTGCAGGTAGCGCTCCAGGCCTTCGGCGGCGGTGAGGCGATCGAGGATGTGGATCTTCTCTTCCGAACTGAAGCTGGGCTTGCTGCGGATGCTTTCCAGCCGCTCCTGCCACCAGCGCTTTTCGGTCGGGTCGGTGCAGTGCATGAACTCCGCACCGATCGCTCCACAGTAGGTTTCGCGCAGCGCCTGCATGATCTCGCGCAGCGTCATGTGCTCGCTCTTCACGAAGTACGTGTTGACGGCCGAGAACATGATGTCCATGTCCGACTCGCTCAAATCGTAGAACGCCGGCTCGAGCTCGGGGATCTTCGGCCGCTCGGCGCGCTTCAGCGGATCGAGGTCGGCCCAGCGGCTGCCCAGGAAGCGGTAGGCCGCCACCAGCGACTGCACATGCACCTGCTTGCGCGCCACCGCCAGGTCGGCGTCGCTGGCCTTCAGCGCGAAGGCATTCGCCTTGGCACGCTGCGCGAAGGATTCGACCACCGGCGCATGCGCCACGTCGCGGGCTTCGGAGCCGTCCACCGCGGCCACGTTCTGCAGGCGGTCGAAGTAGGCGCGCCAGTTGTCGGGCACGCTGCCGGGGTTGTCGAGGTAGGCCTCGTAGAGTTCTTCGACGTACGGGGCGTTGCCACCGAACAGGTACGAGTTGGACCTGTATTGCTGCATCATCTTGCGCTCACCTCTCGCCCCCGGTTTCCGGCGGCTTTGATGGGTTGAACAACCTTCCGCATGCACCGGCTGCACCGGCTGGCGGATCGCGAATCACGCCGCGCGCCGCACTGCACGGCGCACAGCGTGGCAAATCGGCACTTCCTGACTCCACAGCGGCACTGTAGCACCCGGCCTGGGCACGCCCGCAGGCCGCGCCCGCTGGCCGCTATTGGACGCCGCCGGGCCTACCGTTTCCTGACAAGCCGGTGCGGCGATCTCCGCTGTCCGGCAACGACCTGCAACCCCGGCGTGCCGTAGACCCGGGCTTTCCCGGCCCCGTCAAGGCGGCCAACTGCCCTAACATCGCGGGTTTTCCAATCCCCCGGAGTCACCCATGAAACTCAAAGCCTTGCTGGCCGCCACGGTTGTGGTCACCGCGGCATTCGGCACCGCGGTGCAGGCAGAGACCTTGCGCTGGGCGGCGCAGAACGACATCCTGACGCTGGACCCGCATTCGCAGAACCACGCCACCACGAATGCCATCCTGATGCACTCGTACGAAGGGCTGACGCGCTACAACGCGAAGTTCGAGGTCGAGCCCTCGCTGGCCACCAAGTGGACCGTGATCAGCCCGACACAGGTGCGCTTCGAACTGCGCAAGGGGGTCAAGTTCGCCGACGGCAGCCCCTTCACCGCCGACGACGTGGTCTTCTCCTTCGGACGCATCAAGCAGCCGCAGGGCACGATGGGCATTTATGTCGCCGGCATTGCCGACATCAAGAAGATCGACGACCACACCATCGACATCATGCTCAGCGGTCCGACGCCGCTGCTGCTGCGCAACATCATCGACTTCCGCATCATGAGCAAGTCGTGGTCCGAGAAGAACCGCACCACCAACGTGCAGGACTACAAGGCCAAGGAAGACAACTTCGCCTCGCGCAACGTCAACGGCACTGGCTCCTACAAGATCACCGGCTGGACACCCGACCAGCGCATCACCATGGCGGTCAACAAGGACTGGTGGGACAAGACCACCGGCAATGTCACCGAGGTGATCTACACGCCGATCAAGTCCGACCCGACGCGCGTGGCGGCCTTGCTGTCAGGGGGCGTGGACATGCTGACCGATCTGCCCACGCAGGACGTGGCGCGGCTGCGCGGCGACGACAAGCTGAAGATCGTCGACGGGCACGAGGTGCGCACGATCTACATCGCGCTGGACCAGTTCAGTGACGAGCTGAAGTACTCGGACGTCAAGGGCAAGAACCCGTTCAAGGACAAGCGCGTGCGCGAGGCGCTGAGCATTGCCATCGACCGCGAGGCCATCAAGCGCAACACCATGCGCGGCCTGTCGATCCCGGCCGGCATCATGGTCGCGCCCGGCGTGAACGGCAATTCGCCGGACATCGACGTGCCGGCCAAGGTGGATGCCGAGCGCGCGAAGAAACTGCTCGCCGACGCCGGCTACCCGGCCGGCTTCGAGTTCCAGCTGAACTGCCCGAACAACCGCTACGTCAACGACGAGGAAATCTGCCAGAACCTGGTGGGCATGTGGGCGCGTATCGGCGTGAAGACCAAGCTGGTGTCCGAATCGATGGCCACCTTCATCCAGAAGGTGCAGAACTTCGACACCTCGGCCTACATGCTGGGCTGGGGCGTGGCCACGTTCGACGCGCAGTACACGCTGCAGTCGCTGATCCGCACGCGCACCACCGGCGCCGACGGCAACTTCAACTTCAACCGCATCAGCGAGGCCAAGCTCGACGCGCTGGTCGATGCGATGAAGACCGAGAGCGACGTGGCCAAGCGCAACGCGCTGATCCGCGATGCGCTGGTGCTGACCCGCGACGAAGTGCTGAACATTCCGCTGCACCACCAGCTGCGCCCCTGGGCCATGAAGAAGGGCGTGACCACCATCCACCGCGCCGACGACCGGCCTGAAGCGCGCTTCACTTCCGTCAATCCTGGCGGATCCTGAGCTGCTGCGCGACGTGCCATGATCCGGGCCCGCACTGCGGGCCCTTTTTCTTTGCCGATGCCACCACGCATGAGCTTCACGCCCGTCGCCGCCCTGGCCGCCCTGGCCGTGCTGCTGGCGGCCTGCGGCACGCAGCCGCCGGTATCGACCCTGTCGATCCGCGGCCAGCTGGCGGTGCCCGGGCGCGTCGAGCTGCCGCCTGATGCACAGATGGTGGTCGAACTGCGCGACGAGACCACCGATCGGGTGCTGGCCGAACAGCGCCAACCGCTGCGCGAGATCTCATCCCCACAGCCCTTCGACCTGCAACTCCCCCGCGACAAGCTGGTGCCCGGACAGCAACTGAAGCTGCGCGGCGCGCTGCTGATGCAAGGCTGGGCGCAGTGGCTCAGCGCGCCGCTCGCCATCGATCCGGGGCAAGCCGACATCGACATCGGCACCTTGTCGCTGACAAGGGCCGCGCGGCCCCTGGCTTTCCAGAGCACGCTCGACTGCGGCGGCCGCCGCTTCATCGTCGGCATGGCCGGCGACACGATGCGGCTGCTCGACGGCGAGATGGCCCACGACCTGCAGGCCGCGCCTGCCGCATCGGACAGCCGGCTCGAAGCCGTGGGCGACAGCTCGACCTATGTCTGGGCGGACGGATCGCGCGCAACTGTCAGCGTGCGCGGCGTGGTGTTTCGTGGCTGCACCGTGCAACGCGGCGCGGGGGCAGGCTGACACGAGTTCGCAATCGATCGTCAGGAACGCTTTCCACTGCGAACGACTTCCTTCGGCGCAAAGCCGCCGAATACGAGTAGCCTTCACCGCAGAGGAACGAAGGACGCAGAGGTCCGCAGAGAAGTACAGGAAACGATTTGAATCCATTGCATTTCCTCTGCGCTAACTCTGCGTCCTCCGCTGCTCTGCGGTGAATGAATTCGGTGTTTCGCGAGCGGCGGCTATGCGCCGGCAGCAGCCTATTCGAAGTGTGCGTTCGAACGCAAATGCGTTTGAACGCGGCCCGCAGGCCCGGGGCCTCAAGACCGCATTGGCACGGCAGCCAAGTGGTCGCGGTAGGCCCGCCCCGCCTTCATCACCAGCAGGGGTCCGTGGCCCGCATCGGCCAGCTGCGACAGGTCCTGCGTCGGATCGCCGTCCACCACCAACAGGTCGGCCCAGGCGCCGGGCACGATTTCGCCGATCGCGCCTTCCTGGCGCATCAGCCGTGCCGCCACGACGGTGGCGCTTTGCAGCACTTCCAGCGGCGACATCGCGCCCAGGCGCAGCGTGAATTCGCCGCTCTGGCGCGCATGCATGTGGCCCAGCAGATCGGTGCCGAAGACCACCGGCACACCCTCGGCACGGGCGATCTTCAGTGAGTCGATGCCGCGCGCGTGCACCATCGCCAGCTTGTCGAGCATGGCCTGCGACCAACCCAGCGCCTGGCCTTCGTCGGCCAGCGCGACATAGGTGGACAAGGTGGGCACCAGGTAGGCGCCATGCGCCTTCATGACACGCGCCGTGGCCTCGTCGATGAGGTTGCCGTGTTCGATGGAGCGCACGCCGGCCTGCACCGCCCGCGTCACCGCGCGTGGCGAATAGGCATGCGCCATGGCGTACAGGTTGGCGGCTTCGGCTTCCTCGCAGGCGGCGCGCAGTTCTTCCATCGAGAACTGCGTGCCTTCGAGCGGGTCGCTCGGGCTGGACACGCCGCCGCCGGCCATGATCTTGATCTGGTTGGCGCCGTTGCGCACCTGCTCGCGCACTGCGCGGCGC
>DASQFA010000032.1:0-3714 GCA_035633375.1 Rubrivivax sp. | reverse complement strand
ATGGCGGCGGGCGAGTATGTCTCGGTCCATTCACAGGCCGATACCGAGAAGGCCGACCTGTCGCGCGAGCGCGCCGAGCTCGAAGCAGACCCGGCGGCGGAGCACCGTGAGCTGACGGCGATCTATCTCGCCCGCGGGCTCGAGCCCGCCCTGGCGCAACAGGTCGCCGAGCAACTGATGCATCGCGATGCGCTCGGCGCCCATGCACGCGACGAGCTCGGCATCTCCGATGCGCTCAGCGCGCGGCCGGTGCAAGCGGCGCTGGCGTCCGCCGGTAGCTTCGCGTTCGGGGCGGCGCTGCCGCTGGCCGTGACGGCATTGGCACCTGCACATTCCCTGATTTCCTGGGTTTCGGGCACGTCGATCGTCTTCCTGGCCGTGCTGGGCGCGGTGGCTGCCCGGGCTGGCGGCGCCGGCATGCTGGTGGGCGCATGGCGGGTCACCTTCTGGGGTGCCCTGGCGATGGCGATCACCGCAGGTGTGGGGGCGTTGTTCGGTGCGGTCGTCTGATCCGCGAAGGTCCAGCGCCGCGGCGCAGGCCTCGGCCGCGCAGGGCTGGGTGTGACTTGCGATCGGCGGTGGGCGCGATGGGATCGCTGGTGCGCACGATGCCTGTGGAAACCCGGCGTGAGCAGTCGCCAGCAGAAGAACTTGCGAACAGCCTCAGTCACGGCCTGGCGCTGATCGCCGCGTTGATGGGCGGTCCGTATCTCATCGCGCAGGCCGGCAGGCGCGCAGACGCTGCTCTCGTCGTCGGCACCAGCCTCTTCTGCGCGACGATCGTCGTCCTCTACCTTGCATCGACGCTGTACCACGCGCTGCCCGCGAACAGGGCCAAGCGTGTCTTGCGGGTCATCGACCATGCGTCGATATTCTTGCTGATCGCCGGCTCGTATACGCCGTTCACGCTGGGCGTGCTTCGTGGCGCCTGGGGCTGGTCGCTCTTCGGGGTCGTCTGGGGCCTGGCCTTGGCCGGGATCGTGCTCAAGTCCGTCGGCAAGGCCTCCCACCCCATCTTCTCGACCGGTCTGTACCTGTTGATGGGGTGGTTGGTCGTGGTCGCCGTCGATCCGCTGTTCGCCAAGGTGCCTGCGGCGGGCTTGGTCTGGTTGCTGGCGGGCGGCCTTTTCTACACGGCCGGCGTGGCCTTCTATGCAACGGACTCCCGCTTGCACTTCGGCCATCTGATCTGGCACCTCTTCGTGATGGCCGGCACCACATGCCACTACTTTGCCGTGCTCTGGTACGCTGCCTGAAACAACCTGCCGAACGAGAGCAAACCCGCTGCGCCGACGTTCGCTCGGCCCGAGGTCATTCAGGAGTAAATGTTTGCCTTCCACCAACGCCCGTGTGTTGAACCGGATAGAAGTTCAAGTGGATCTGACCTACGAGATCGTTGGGCCTGGTGCCGACTTCGTGTTCAATGTTCATGCGGCGCACACGCCGCGTCAGCGTCTATCTGCCGAAAGACTTGAGCTGAAGCCGGCGGTCGCGTCGCAGACCCACACCGACCGGGCCACCGGCAATCGCTACCTGCGGGTGCACGCCACTCCCGGCACGCTGGCGCTCTCGTACGGCGTGACCGTCGACTTGTTGCACCGCCGCAGCGACCCGGCGCAGCTCGAGGAAGTACCCATCGGGCGTCTGCCGCCCGAGGTGCTGGTGTACCTGTACCCCAGCCGCTACTGCCAGTCGGACCGCCTGCTCACGATGGCGTCCAACGCGTTCGGAGCGCTGACGCCCGGCTACGGGCGGGTTCAGGCGATCCGGGACTGGGTAAACCGCCATGTGAGGTTCACGTCGCATTCCTCGAACACGAACACCTCTGCGCTCGACACCCTGATCGATCAAGTCGGCGTCTGCCGCGACTTCGCTCACCTGATGATTGCGCTGTGCCGGGCGCTGAACATCCCCGCGCGCTACGCGACCGGCACCGACTACGGCTCCGACCCGGCGCTCGGCCCACCCGATTTCCAGGCCTATGTCGAGGTGTACCTGGGGGGCAGTTGGTACATCTTCGATCCATCAGGCACCGCGATCCCGATGGGCTTCGTGCGCTTTGGCACCGGGCGTGACGCGGCCGACGTGGCTTTCGCCACCATGTTCGGCAGCGTCAGGTCGCATCGGCCGAACGTTCGGACGCTGGCCGTCGAGGACGAAGCCCAAGGCCTGGTGCGACCGCATCACTGCGCCGACGCGCTGTCGACGGACAGCTGTCCGGCACCCGGGCCGGGCAGCTGAATTGGCCGATCAGGTTTCGCAGCTCGATGCGATTTCGTACTGCGGCGTGAGGGGGACAGGGGCCGCGTCGTCCCATGCCCCAGACATCCGGCGGGGGCGCGTTGCCCCGTCTCGCAGCGGGTTGCCGACGCAGCAGACGGTCGTACTCTTTCTTGACCACGACATGGCACTGCAGGATGGTCGCGCCAGTCCTGCGAGCCAAAAACAAAGAACAGGCAGGCCAACAGGTCACTACAGAGCCACCCATCAGCCCAGCGGCAGCGCGGGGATGATCTCATACCGACGACCAGCATGATCGAGTCCCTCTTGCTGACAACGGCCCGCGTGTCAACGTTCTTCGGAACGCAGGCACTGAACGGTGCTAGCGGCTTCTTCTTTCAACGAGACGGGCGTCTGTACCTCGTCACCAACCGCCATGTGTTGATCGACAGACCGAGTGGTCACCTGCCTCAGGGCGAACGCGCGCCCGGCTGATTTTTATGCGGTAGCAACACGTTAGCCCGAAACGCCGGACATCCCGCCGCGGCCGCGCTACAACGCTGCATGATGCGAAGCGAGGGGGCGGCAGCGGCGTGGATCTGTCCAGAGTGACGCTCAGGCCCATAGCGCCAGACGAGGACGATGGTTTCCAGCAACTGCTGGAGCAGCACCACTATCTGGGTTCGATCCCCAAGATCGGGCAGACCCTGCGGTACGTGGCGCAGTACGACGGCCCCTGGGTCGCGGTGTTGAGCTTTTCGGCCTCGTCCCTGAAGTGCGCAGCTCGCGACCAGTGGATCGGCTGGGACGCAAGGCTGCAGTACGGACGGCTCAAGCTGATCGCCAACAACAGCCGCTTCCTGATCCTGCCGGATTGGCATCGGCCCAACCTGGGCTCCAAGGTGCTCGCGCTGTGCCAGCGGCGGCTGCCGGGTGACTGGCTGGAGCGCTTCGGCCATCCCCTGCTGCTGCTGGAGACCTTCGTCGATCCGCAGCGCTTTCACGGCACGGTGTACCGCGCGGCGAACTGGACCTGCGTGGGCCTGACCAAGGGGTTTCGGCGCACCGCGGCCGGCTACAGCGCCCAGCCGCAGACCTCCAAGCAAGTCTTCGTGCGCGCGCTGCACCCTCGGGCACGCCAGCGCCTGAGCCAGCCCATCCTTGACCCGCGCGACCACACCGAGGAGCACCCCACGATGACACTGACTGCCCAACAGATGCGCGCGCTGCCCGAAAGCTTCCAAGCCGTGCGCGATCCGCGCCGCGCCGCCGGGCGGCGCCACCCGATCCGCGCCGTGCTGGCCATCGCCGCCGGGGCCACGCTGTGCGGCATGCGCGGCTACAAGGCCATCGGGCAATGGGCCCAGGGCCTGGGGCAAAAGGGCGCCCAGCGCATTGGCTGCAAGCGCGACCCGGACACCCGGGAGTACCTGATCCCCAGCGTGAGCGTGATCCGTGAGGTGCTCATGCGGGTCGATCCCGCGGCACTCGACC
>DASQFA010000031.1:0-6328 GCA_035633375.1 Rubrivivax sp. | reverse complement strand
ATGCAGCAGAGCCCAGGCCGTGAGCTTGGTGCCGGCCAGCGCCTGCACCTTGTAGGCGTCGGCCAGGGTGCGCTGCATCGACAAACTCGTGCCACCGCCCACATCGGAGCCCAAGCTGATGGCCACGCCGGCGTCTTCGGCCGCAGCCCAGCCGAACAGGCCGCTGCCCAGGAACAGGTTCGAGCTGGGGCAAAAGGCGATCTGTGCGCCATGCGCGTGCAGCCGGGCGCGGTCGGCATCGTCGAGCCAGATGCCGTGCGCCAGCACCGAACGTGTGCTCAGCAGGCCGTGGCGTTCGTACACGTCGAGGTAGCTGCGCGCACCCGGGAACAGATCGGCCACCCAGCGCACCTCGTCCGGGTTCTCGGCCACGTGCGTCTGCATGTACAGACCCGGCTGGCTGGCCAGCAGGCGCCCGGCCATGGCGAGTTGCGCGTCGCTGCTGGTCGGCGCAAAACGCGGTGTCACCGCATAGGCCAGCCGGCCCTGGCCGTGCCAGCGCGCGATGAGTTCATGGCAGTCGCGTTCGGCGCCGTCCACATCGTCGATGTCATCGCACAGTGTCTTCGGCGCATGCCGATCCATCAGCACCTTGCCGGCGATCAGCCGCATGCCGCGCGCCAGCGCGCCCTCGAACAGCGCATCCACTGAAGCCTTGTGCACCGTGGGGAAGACCACGGCGCTGGTCGTGCCGTGCGCCAGCAGCGCATCCAGGAAGAGTTGCGAGCCCTGCTGCGCCTGCGCAGGCTCGGCCATGCGGTGCTCGGCCGGGAAGGTGTAGGTTTCCAGCCAATCCAGCAGCTGCGCCCCCCACGAGCCGATGACCTCGAGCTGGGCGCTGTGCACATGCGTGTCGATGAAGCCGGGCAGCACCAGCTTGCCGGCATGGTCGATGCGCTGCCAGCCGGCGTCGGGGGCGGCGGCCTGTGCGCCGACGATGTGCGCACCTTCGATCAGCAGCCAGTGGTCGGGGCGATAGCGCACCGCCGTGCTGTGGCGATCGGCGCGCGCCGGCGCGGCGACGAAGTCGAGCAGATCGCCGCGCAGCGCGATGCGGTGAGCTGTCATTTCCGATCTCCGCCACGACGCGGCCACTACCGCGCGCCCACGGCCTGCAGCCCATCGTCGAGCGAACGGCGCGGATCCGGTTCTGCAGGCCCGCTGCCGTTGCCGACAGCGAGGACGCTGTCGGCGCTCGTAGGCGGGAAACAGTCCGCAGGGACTGTTTCCCGTCCGACTCGCCCCCCTTGAGGGGGAGCGGCGAAGCCGCTTCGGGGGTGGGCCAGTTCACGTGCCGCGTCGCGCACGCGTTCGCGCAGCCAGCGCAGCGGTGGCGCCGCATGGGTGCGCTCGTGCCACAGCTGGTAGTACGCCAAAGGCGGAAACTGCACCGGGCAGCGCACGATGCGCAGGCCCATGGCCTGCACATAACGCGAGCAGAACAAGCGCCCGGTCGTCAGCACCAGCCAGCTGCGCGCCACCATCAGAGGAATCAGGCTGAAGTGCGCACTGCGCACCACGATGTGGCGCTGCAGCCCCTGCGCCGCCAGATGCTCGTCGATGACGCCCGGCGCGCCGGCATGGAAGGCCATCGGCGCGACATGTTCGCTTTGCAGGTAGCGCTCCATCGTCCAGCCGCGGGCGCCGCCGCGGCCCGTCGCTGCAGGGTGGTCGGCTGCCACCAGGCACACCACCTCGTCGCTCATCAGCCGGCCCAGGTGCAGCTCTTCGGGCGGCTGCAACCAGTTGCCGATGACCAGGTCGACCTCGCCCGAAGCGAGCTTGCGCCGGTAGTCGATCTCGGCCGACAGTGGGTGCAGCTCCAGCTGCGCCAGCGGCGCGTCGCGCTTGAGCTGCTCGACGATGCGCGGCAGGAACAAAGGGTCGAGGTAGTCGCTGGCGGCGATGCGAAAGCTCAGTGCGGCATGGGCGGGATCGAATGCGCCGCTGCGCTGCTGCGGTGCAAACAGCACTTCAGCCTCGCGCAACAGCCGCGAGGCCGGCTCCAGCATGGCCAGCGCGGCATCGGTGGGCGCCAGGCCCTGCCCCGAGCGCACCAGCAACGGGTCGCCCGTCAGCTCGCGCAGCCGCTTCAGCTGCGCACTGACCATCGGTTGCGTGCTTTGCAGCCGCATCGCGGCGCGGGAGACACTGCGTTCGGAGATCACGGTGAACAAGACCTTCACGAGATGGAGGTCAATGTTGGCGATTCCCTGCCGCTGGGTCATACGATCGATGCTATACCTAACAATAGCCGGCGCATATACATGGCGGCCCGCCAGGCGTTACTGTTCTGACCATCACAGCCAGCGAGGGACCCGCATGGAGACCCGACCGATCCGCTTCGTACACCGCGGCCGCATCGTCAGCGTGCAAGGCGCCGCGCCGACACGCAGCGTGCTCGATTGGCTGCGTGAGGACGCCGCCTGTACCGGCACCAAGGAAGGCTGCGCCGAGGGCGACTGTGGTGCCTGCACGGTCATCGTGGCCGAGCTGGCCGGGCCCGGCGCCGCCTCCGGCGCGCCGTCGGCGCTGGCCAGCATCGTCGGTGGCCTGTCGCTGCGCCCGGTGAATGCCTGCATCCGCTTCCTGCCCACGCTGGACGGCAAGGCACTGCTCAGCGTGGAGGACCTGCAGGACATCCAGGCCCGCCCGGCGCCGCACGACGCGGGCACCGACGAGCTGCACCCGGCGGGCACCGACAAGCTGCACCCGGCGGGCGCCGACGAGCTGCACCCCGTGCAGCGCGCCATGGTCGAATGCCACGGCTCGCAATGCGGCTTCTGCACACCCGGCTTCGTCATGACGCTGGCGGCGGCCTACGAGCGCCACCTCGAGGCCGGCGCCGTGCCCACGCGCCAGCAGGTGGCCGACGAGCTGTCGGGCAACCTGTGCCGCTGCACCGGCTACCGGCCGATCCTCGATGCCGGGCAACGCATGTTCGATTTGCCCGCCAGGCGGCTGGACACGGCGCCACTGGTCGCACTGCTGACGCAGCTGCGCGCCGAACCCGCGCTGCACTATGTCGCGCCGAACCCGGCGGTGCGGGTCGGCGGTGCCGCGCGCAACGACCACTTCTTCGCCCCACGCACGCTGGAGCAGCTGGCGCTGTTGCGCGCCGAACGGCCGGCGGCGCGGCTGCTGGCCGGCTGCACCGACATCGGCCTGTGGGTGAACAAGTTGTTCCGCGACCTGGGCGACATCCTCTACCTGGGCGAGGTGGACGAGCTGAAGCGCATCGCCGTGGCCGGTGGCGCGCTGCACATCGGCGCCGGTGCCACGCTCGAAGATGCCTGGTCGGCGCTGGCGTTGCACTGGCCGCGCCTGAACGAAGCCTGGCTGCGCTTTGCCGGCCCGCCGGTGCGCCATGCCGGCACGATGGGCGGCAACGTCGCCAATGGCTCGCCCATCGGCGACAGCGCACCGGTGCTGATCGCCCTGGGCGGGCGCATCCAGCTGCGACGCGGCGCGGCCACGCGCGAGATGCTGCTCGAGGACTTCTACCTCGACTACATGAAGAACCAGCTCGCGCCGGGCGAATTGATTACCGGCATGAGCGTGCCGCTGTCCACGCCGGCGCAGCAGTTGCGCGCCTACAAGATCAGCAAGCGCTACGACTGCGACATCTCCGCACTCTTCGCCGGCCTGGCCATCGAACTCGACGGCGAGGTGGTGACGAGCGCGCGCTTCGCCTTCGGCGGCATGGCCGCGATCGTGAAACGCGCGCGCGGCGCCGAGGCGGCCGTCGTCGGCCAAGCCTGGACCGAAACCACGATCGACGCGGCGATGCGTGCCCTGGACAGCGATTTCACGCCGCTGAGCGACCTGCGCGCCAGTGCCGACTATCGGCGCCAGGTGGCGCGCGGCCTGCTCAAACGGCTGTGGCTGGAGACACGCACGCAGCAGCCGCTGTCGCAAACCAGCGTCTGGGCTGGCGCAGTGGCCACCACCGCCTGAGGGAGACGTCATGAACCAGATCACCGACGCACCTTTCGCCACGGCCGCACCGGCCGCACCAGCCGTGACGACCGTGGCGGGCGCGGTGGGCCGCGAGCATGCGCACGAATCGGCGCACCTGCATGTCGCCGGCACCGCCACTTACATCGACGACCTGCCCGAGCTGGCCGGCACGCTGCATGCCGCACTCGGCCTGTCGCCGCTGGCGCATGGCCGGCTCAAGGGCATCCAGCTCGATGCGCTGCGCGCGCTGCCTGGCGTGGTGGACGTGATCGCGGCCGCGCACATCCCGGGCGAGAACCAGTGCGGCCCGATCGTGCACGACGATCCGATCCTGGCCAGCGGAGAGGTCCTGTACCTGGGCCAGCCGGTGTTCGCGGTGATCGCGCACACGCGCGATGCGGCGCGGCGCGCGGCGGCGCGTGCCAAGGAGTTCCTGGACATCGAGCCGCTGCCCGCCGTGCTGACGGTGCGCGAGGCGCATGCGGCGCAGTCCTACGTGGTGCCGCCGATGCACCTGACGCGCGAATCGGCGCCCGGCGCGTGCCAGCGCGCGATCGCCGGCGCGCCGCACCGGCTGCAGGGCAGCTTCGTGCAGGGCGGGCAGGAGCAGTTCTACCTGGAAGGCCAGATCAGCTACGCCGTGCCGGTGGAGGACGGCGGCATGCGCGTGCACTGCTCGACCCAGCACCCCACCGAGATGCAGCACGTGGTGTCGCACGCGCTGGGCGCTGCAGCGCACGCCGTGCTCGTGGAATGCCGGCGCATGGGTGGCGGCTTCGGCGGCAAGGAATCGCAATCGGCGCTGTTCGCTTGCGTCGCCGCGGTGGCGGCACGGCGGCTCAACCGCCCAGTGAAACTGCGCCCGGACCGCGACGACGACTTCATGATCACCGGCCGGCGCCACGGCTTCGAGTTCGACTACGACATCGGCCACGACGAGGCCGGGCGCATCCTCGGCGCCGAGGTGACGATGATCTGCAACGCCGGCTTCAGCGCCGACCTGAGCCCGCCGGTGATGACGCGCGCCATCTGCCACTTCGACAATGCCTACTGGCTGCCTGAAGTCGCCATCCACGGCTTTTGCGCGCGCACCCACACGCAGAGCAACACCGCCTTTCGCGGCTTCGGCGGGCCGCAGGGTGCACTGATCATCGAGCTGATCCTCGAGCGCATCGCGCGCAAGCTCAAGCTCGACCCGCTGGACGTGCGGCGCATCAACTACTACGGCCAGCAGACGAACAACGTCACGCCCTACCGGCAGACGGTCACCGACAACGTCATCCACGCGCTGACCGACGAACTGGTACGCAGCTCGGGCTACAGCGCGCGGCGTGCGGCCGTCGCAGCCTTCAACGCCAGCAGCCCGGTGCTGAAGAAGGGCCTGGCGCTGACCCCCGTGAAGTTCGGTATCTCCTTCAACGTGAACCACTACAACCAGGCCGGCGCGCTGGTGCATGTGTACACGGACGGCTCGGTGCTGGTAAACCACGGCGGCACCGAAATGGGCCAGGGCCTGAACACCAAGGTGGCGCAGGTCGTCGCGCACGAACTGGGCCTGGAGCTGAAGCGCGTGCGCTGCAGCGCCACCGACACCAGCAAGATCGCCAACACCTCGGCCACGGCCGCCTCCACCGGCAGTGACCTCAACGGCAAGGCCGCGCAGGATGCGGCGCGGCAGATCCGCGAGCGCCTGGCGGCACTGGTGGCGCAGCAGCACGGCGTGGATGCCGCCAGCGTGCGCTTCGAGTCCGGCCGTGTGCGCAGCGGCGGCACGGTGGACCTGAGCTTCGACGAACTGGTCGCAAAAGCCTACGTGGCCCGCGTGCAGTTGTGGAGCGACGGCTTCTACGCCACGCCGGGCCTGCACTGGGACCGCAGCACGCTGACCGGCCGGCCGTTCTACTACTTCGCCTACGGCGCGGCGGTCAGTGAAGTCATCATCGACACGCTCACTGGCGAGTGGAAGCTGCTGCGCGCCGACCTGCTGCACGACGCCGGCAAGTCGATGAACCCGGCCATCGACATTGGCCAGATCGAAGGTGCGTTCATCCAAGGCATGGGCTGGCTGACCTGCGAAGAGCTGGTCTGGCACCCGAAAACCGGCGCGCTGCTGACGCATGCGCCCAGCACCTACAAGATCCCCACCGCCAACGACGCGCCGGCCATCTTCAACACCAAGCTGTTCGACAACGGCAATGTCGAGGACAGCATCCACCGCAGCAAGGCGGTGGGCGAGCCGCCGCTGCTGCTGCCCTTCAGCGTGTTTTTCGCGATCCGTGACGCGGTGGCCGCGGCCGGCGGCAAGAACGACGACCCGGCGCTTTCGGCACCGGCCACGCCCGAGGCCATATTGCGCGCGTTGCACTCT
>DASQFA010000030.1:0-5582 GCA_035633375.1 Rubrivivax sp. | reverse complement strand
ATGGTGACCGCCATCGTCAAGCCGTTCAAGCTGGACGAAGTTCGCGAAGCCCTCAGCGCCATCGGCGTGCAGGGTGTCACGGTGACCGAAGTCAAGGGCTTCGGTCGCCAGAAGGGCCACACCGAGCTTTACCGAGGCGCGGAGTACGTGGTCGACTTTCTGCCCAAGGTGAAGATCGAAGCGGCCGTCGATGATTCGATGGTCGACCGCGTCATCGAGGCCATCGAGACCGCGGCACGCACCGGCAAGATCGGTGACGGCAAGATCTTCGTGTTCCCCCTTGAGCAGGTGCTGCGCATCCGCACCGGCGAAAGCGGCAAGGACGCGCTCTGAATCGACTGAGGAAATCACCATGAAAAACATGATCCGATGGGCGCTGCTGTGTGCGGCGTTCTTGATGGGCACGGCGGCGCATGCGGCCGACGTATTCCCCGACACCAAGCTGCTCTTCGACACCGGTAAGACGGAGATTCCGGCCACGGCGGCTGCTGACTTGAAGGCCGTCGCCGACTACCTGGCCGCCCATCCGTCGGCCAAGGTCAAGCTCGAGGGCTATGTCGATTCCACCGGCCCGGCCGATGTGAACAAGACGCTGGCCAAGGACCGCGCCATGGCCGTGAGTGCCGCGCTCAAGGCGGCCGGCGTGGCCGACGACCGCATCGTGCTGCAAAAGCCCGAGGGCATCACCGCGGGCGACGGCGAGCAGGCGCGCAGGGTCGAAATCACGTTGCTGGCCGTCGCGGCAGTGGCCGGCACCCCGGCCGCAGCGGCACCGGCCGCAGCGGCACCGGCTGCCGCGGCTGCCGAAGCACCGGCCGCCGCAGCCGCGGCGCCGGTGCCGAACAAGGGTGACACCGCCTGGATGCTGATCTCGACCGCCCTGGTCATCATGATGACCCTGCCCGGTCTGGCGTTGTTCTATGGCGGCTTGGTGCGCAGCAAGAACATGCTGTCGGTGCTGATGCAGGTGATGGTCACCTTCTCGATGATCGTCGTGCTGTGGTGCATCTACGGCTACAGCCTGGCCTTCACCGAAGGCAATGCCTTCATCGGCGGCTTCGACCGGTTGTTCATGAAGGGGCTGTTCGATCCCGCCGCCGGCACCTTTGCCATGGCGGCCACGTTCAGCAAGGGCGTCTACATCCCGGAACTGCTGTTCGCAGCCTATCAGGCCACCTTTGCCGGCATCACCTGCTGCCTGATCATCGGTGCCTTCGCCGAGCGCATCAAGTTCTCCGCGGTGCTGCTCTTCAGCGCGCTGTGGTTCACCTTCAGCTACGCGCCCGTTGCCCACATGGTGTGGTTCTGGATGGGCCCGGATGCCTACTCCAGCAAGGAGCTGGTCGACGGCTTGAACGCCAAGGCCGGCTACATCTGGCAGATGGGCGCACTCGACTTCGCCGGCGGCACGGTGGTGCACATCAACGCCGCGGTGGCGGGCCTGGTGGGCGCCTTCATGATCGGCAACCGCGTGGGCTACGGCAAGGAATCCATGGCGCCGCACAACCTGCCGCTGACCATGGTGGGCGCCGCGCTGCTGTGGGTCGGCTGGTTCGGCTTCAATGCCGGCTCGGCCCTCGAAGCCGGCAACAGCGCGGTGCTGGCCTTCATGAACACCTTCAGCGCCACGGCGGCCGCCGTGCTGGCCTGGTGCGTGGGCGAATCGCTGATGCGCGGCAAGGCCTCGATGCTCGGCGCGGCCTCGGGCGCAGTGGCCGGCCTGGTGGCCATCACCCCGGCTGCGGGCAATGTCGGCCTGATGGCGGCGCTCATCATTGGCGCGGTCGCCGGCTTCGCCTGTCTGTGGGGCGTGAACGGCCTGAAGCGCATGCTCGGTGCCGACGACTCGCTCGACGTGTTCGGCATTCACGGTGTCGGTGGCATCGTCGGTGCCTTGCTGACGGGCGTGTTCAACACCCAGGCACTGGGCGGGCCTGGCCTGGTCACCGATTGGGTCACCGTCACGGTGGGCTCGAGCGGCATCGCCGCCCAGGTCTGGATCCAGCTCAAGGCCGTGCTCATCACCATCGTCTGGTCGGGCGTGGTGGCCTTCGTGGCCTTCAAGATCGTCGATCTGACCATCGGACTGCGTGTCAACGCAGAGCACGAGCGCGAGGGCCTGGACATCAGCTCGCACGGCGAGACGGCCTACAGCACGTAGCTCTTCGGATTTGGGCGAGTTTGGGGCTGCCCTCGGGCAGCCCCTTTTTGCGTCTGGGCGACGCTCCTAGAATCCACCTCTCGCTCCCCCGTCCGCAGGCATTGCCCATGGTCCCGCACCTGATCACCTCGCTCACCGGCCCGATCAACGAGCTGGAGCAACGCGTCCTGGAGTCGATGCCCGCCATCGAGCGCTGGTTCAGGCTCGAGTGGATGGAGCACACGCCGCCTTTCTATTGCGCAGTGGACTTGCGCAATGCCGGCTTCAAGCTCGCGCCGGTGGACACCGACCTGTTCCCACACGGCTTCAACCACCTCACGCCCGAGATGCTGCCGCTGGCGGTGCAGGCGGCGATGGCGGCGATCGAGAAGATCTGCCCCGAGGCGAAGAATCTGCTGCTGATTCCGCAGGCGCAAACGCGCAACACCTTCTACCTGGCGAACGTGCAGCGGCTGGTGGCCATCTTCACCCAGGCCGGGCTGAACGTGCGCCTGGGCACGCTGGACAGCAGCATCAAGCAGCCCTTGAAGCTGGCCCTGGCCGACGGCGGCGAGCTCACGCTCGAGCCGCTGCTGCGCACACGCGGGCGCCTAGGGCTGAAGAACTTCGACCCCTGCACGATCTTGCTGAACGACGACATGGCCGGCGGCGTGCCGAAGGCGCTGCAAAGCCTGCACGAGCAGTACCTGTTGCCGCCGCTGCACGCCGGCTGGACGCTGCGGCGCAAGTCGCACCACCTGCGCAGCTATGAAGAGGTGGCGAAGAAGTTCGCCAAGCTGCTGGGCATGGACTCGTGGCTGATCAACCCGATGTTTGCGCTGTGTGGGCAGGTGGACTTTGCCGACAGCGCCGGCCTGGACTGCGTGCGCGAACAGACCGACTCCCTGCTCGGCAAGATCAAGCGCAAGTACAAGGAGTACGGCATCAACGAACGCCCCTTCGTGGTGGTCAAGGCCGACACCGGCGCCGGCGGCATGGGCATGCTGACGGTGCGCGATGCGAAGGACATCGATGCGATCGAGCGCCGCGCGCTCGCCGCCCAGGGCGGCAGCGACGAAGCGGCGCCGGTGGGCGCGGTCATCATCCAGGAAGGCGTGCCGACCTACGAACGCATGAACGACGCCGTGGCCGAACCGGTGGTGTACATGATCGACCGCTACGTGGTCGGCGGCTTCTACCGCGTGCATGCCGAGCGCGGCGTCGACGAGAACCTGTGCGCGCCCGGCTCGCGCTACGTGCCGCTGGCCTTCGCGCCCAGCGGGCACCTGCCGCGCCGCGGCGACAAACCCGGCGCCAGCGCGCCGAACCGCTTCTACATGTACGGCGTGATCGGCCGCCTGGCCATGGTCGCGGCCAGCTACGAACTGGAAGCCACCGACCCGGAGGCCGAGGTCTACGCTTGAGTGCGGTCAAGGCCGCTGCACGGCCTGCAGGGCCGAGCGCAGCCCGAGGCGACGCGCATTGTTGCGCTGCAACATTCTTTGGCCACAATACACAATAGCCCTTCGGCCCGTGCGATTCGCAGCGGCCGCATGCCTTGAGTTCCTCCAGCCCACCACGCAGTCCAGCCGCCCTTGCCGCGCTCACGCTCGGCGCGCTCGGCGTGGTCTATGGCGACATCGGCACCAGCCCGCTGTATGCGCTGAAGGAGGTGTTCCACGGCGGCCATGTGCCGGCCACGCACGACAACATCCTGGGCGTGCTGTCGCTGATCTTCTGGACGATGACGATCATCGTCTCGCTGAAGTACGTGCTGCTGGTGCTGCGCGCCGACAACAACGGCGAAGGCGGCCTGATCGCCATGCTGGCACTGGCAACGATGGCCGTGAAGGACCGGCCCCGCCTGCGAAGTGTGCTCATGACGGTGGGGCTGTTCGGCACGGCCGTGTTCTATGGCGACGGCGTCATTACGCCGGCGATCTCGGTGCTGTCGGCGGTGGAGGGCCTGGAGGTGGTGGCCCCGGGCCTGCACGCTGCGGTGATACCGATCACGCTGCTGGTGCTGACGGGCCTGTTCGCGGTGCAGCGCTTCGGCACCGGCGGCATCGGCAAGGCCTTCGGGCCGGTGACGATGGTCTGGTTCATCACGCTGGTGGCGCTGGGCCTGCCCCACATCGTCGGCAACCCGCATGTGCTGCTGGCCTTGAACCCCCAGTATGCCTACGGTTTCTTCGCGACCCAGCCGCTGGTGGCTTTCGTCTCCTTGGGCGCGGTGGTGCTGGTGGTCACCGGCGGCGAGGCGCTCTACGCCGACCTGGGGCACTTCGGCAAGCTGCCGATCCGCATCGCCTGGTACGGCCTGGTCATGCCCGCGCTGGTGATCAACTACTTCGGCCAGGGCGCGATGCTGCTCGACCATCCGGAATTCATCTCCAGCCCGTTCTACCGCATGGCGCCGACCTGGGCCACGTTGCCGCTGGTGGTGCTGGCCACGGCGGCCACCGTCATCGCCTCGCAGGCGCTGATCACGGCGGCCTTCTCGGTCACCAAGCAGGCGGTGCAAATGGGCATGCTGCCGCGCATGCGCATCCAGCACACCTCGGAGCGCGACACCGGGCAGATCTACCTGCCGCTGGTGAACTGGGGGCTGTATGTCTTCATCGTGCTGGCGGTGGTGATGTTCCGCAACTCGTCCAACCTGGCTGCGGCGTATGGCATCGCGGTCACGCTGGACATGACCATCACCACGGTGATGACCTTCTTCGTCATCCGCTACGGCTGGAAGTATCCGCTTTGGCTGTGCGTGGCGGCCACCGGCATTTTCTTCGTCATCGATGTGGCCTTCTTCGCCTCCAACATGCTCAAGCTGTTTGCGGGCGGATGGTTCCCGATCGCCATCGGCATCGGCATGTTCACGTTGATGCTCACCTGGATGCAGGGTCGCAGGCTCGTCAGCGACCAGCTGCGCCACGACTCCATCGAGCTGGCCGGCTTTCTCGACGCGGTGTTCATCCACCCGCCCACGCGGGTCTCGGGTACGGCCGTGTTCCTGGCCGCCGAGGCCGGGCTGACGCCGAACGCAATGATGCACAACCTGAAGCACAACAAGGTGCTGCACCAGTACAACCTGTTCGTCACGGTGACGCACCACGAGGTGCCGTGGATCGCCTTCGAGCAGCGCGTGCAGATGCAGCCGCTGGGCCATGACTGCTGGCTGGTGACGTTGCACTTCGGCTTCAAGGACGACCCCGACGTACCCGAAGCGCTGCAACTGCTCGAAGGCCGCGGCGTGCCGTTGGACGACATGGAAACCAGCTATTTCCTGTCGCGCGACAGCGTCGTCCCGGTGCTCGGTGGCGGCATGGCGCTGTGGCGCGAAAAGCTCTTCGCCGGCATGCACCGCAATGCCGCCGCGGCGGCCGACTTCCTCAACCTGCCGGCGAACCGCATCGTCGAGCTCGGTTCCAAGGTAGAAATATGA
>DASQFA010000029.1:0-3525 GCA_035633375.1 Rubrivivax sp. | reverse complement strand
GCCGTTGCCCAAGCCACGCTCGGTGATCTGCTCGCCCAGCCACATCAGGAACATCGTTCCCGCCACCAGGCTGATGACCGCCGTCAACCGGAACCCCATGCCCGGGCTGATGACCAGGCCCGCAGACTGCTCCAGCGCCAGGGCGATACCGAGGGACTGAAACAAGGCCAGCACCAGCGTGCCGTAGCGCGTGTATTGGGTGATCTTGCGTCGACCGGACTCGCCCTCTTTCTTGAGCGCCTCGAGCGTGGGAACGACGTAGGTCATCAACTGCATGATGATCGACGCCGAGATGTAGGGCATGATGCCCAGCGCAAATACGGTGAAGCGCGACAAGGCGCCACCCGAGAACATGTTGAACAGGTTCAGGATGCCACCCGACTGGCCCTTGAACAGCTGCTGCAACTGCGTCGGGTCGATACCGGGCACGGGGATGTGCGCGCCCAGCCGATACACGACCAACGCCAGCAACAAGAAGATCAGCCGACGACGCAGATCGCCGAACTTGCCGCTCTTGGCCAGTTGGGTTGCAGAAGTTGCCACGACAGGGTTCTTTGCTCAGTGATGCGTCGGCTCAGCCGACCGAGCCGCCAGCGGCTTCGATCGCAGCCTTGGCTGCGGCCGTGGCGCCAATGCCCTTGAGTACGACCTTATTCTTCAACTCGCCGGTCTTGATGACCTTGACCACCTTGGCCAGTTCGCCCACCAACCCGGCTTGTTTCAGCGACAGCAGGTCGACTTCATCCGCACCCAGGCGTTGCAGGTCGGACAGAGTGATCTCTGCGTTGTACTGCGCCGTCGTCGACTTGAATCCTCGCTTGGGCAGGCGACGCTGCAGCGGCATCTGGCCGCCTTCGAAGCCCACCTTGTGGAAACCTCCGGCGCGCGATTTCTGGCCCTTGTGTCCACGGCCAGCCGTCTTGCCCAGCCCGCTGCCAACGCCACGCCCGACGCGGCGCTTGGCATGTTTGGCGCCGGCTGCAGCCCTGATTGTGTTGAGTTGCATGTGGATACCCAGGTGAAGTTCGGTGCTCACAGCACCTTCACGAGATAGGCGATCTTGTTGATCATGCCGCGCACCGCGGGCGTGTCCTCGAGCACCGACTCGCTGTTGAGTTTGCGCAGGCCCAGGCCGCGCACCGTGCCGCGATGTGACTGCTTGGTGCCGATCGGGCTCCTGACCAACTTGACCTTGACTGTTTTGCTGTCCGACATCGTTTTTCTCCTTCAGGCGCTTCAGCCGAAGATTTCTTCAACCGACTTGCCGCGCTTGGCCGCCACTTCAGCCGGTGTGGTCGAGCGCTTCAGCGCATGCAGCGTGGCACGCACCATGTTGTACGGATTGGTCGACCCCAGGCTCTTGGCAACGATGTCGGTAACACCCATGACCTCGAACACCGCGCGCATCGGGCCGCCGGCGATGATGCCGGTGCCGGCCGGTGCCGGTGCCATCAGCACCTTGGCCGCGCCATGCTCGCCGCGCACGTTGTGGTGGATCGAACCGTTCTTCAGCGCCACCTTGACCAGGTTGCGGCGCGCGTCTTCCATGGCCTTCTGCACCGCGACGGGTACTTCCTTGGCCTTGCCCTTGCCCATGCCGATGCGACCATCGCCGTCGCCCACGACGGTGAGTGCCGCAAAGCTCAGCGTGCGGCCACCCTTGACCACCTTGGTCACGCGGTTCACCGCGATCATCTTTTCCTTCAGGCCGTCTTCATTGGCTTCGGTCTGGGCACGGGGTTGAAACTTTGCCATGTCTTGGATCCTTGGATGCTGCGCTTAGAACTGAAGGCCGGCTTCGCGCGCGGCTTCAGCCAACGCCTTGACGCGGCCGTGAAAGGCAAAGCCGGCGCGGTCGAAGGCCACCTTATCGACGCCCGCGGCCTTGGCCTTTTCGGCGATGCGCTTGCCGACAATGGCTGCTGCGGATGTGGTGCCACCCTTGCCGTTGCCGCCCAGTTGCTCGCGCACGGCCTTCTCGGCAGTGGACGCGCTGGCCAGCACCTTGCTGCCATCGTCGGAAACGACGCTGGCATAGACATGCAGGTTCGAACGAAACACCGTCAACCGGGCCACGACCTGCTGCGCAATGCGAATTCGAGTCTGGCGGGAGCGGCGCAGGCGCTGTTCTTTCTTGTTCAACATGATGACGCTCCTTACTTCTTCTTCGTCTCTTTCAGACTCACGCGCTCGTCGGCATAGCGGATGCCCTTGCCCTTGTAGGGTTCAGGCGGCCGGATCGCACGCACTTCAGCTGCCACCTGCCCGACAGCCTGGCGATCGGCACCCTTGATCACGATCTCGGTCTGGGTCGGTGTTTCCACCTTGACGCCAGCCGGCATGTCCTTGACCACCGGGTGCGAAAAGCCCACCTGCAGGTTCAGCTTCTGCCCCTGCGCCTGGGCACGGAAGCCCACCCCCACAAGCGTGAGCTTCTTCTCGAAGCCCTTGGTGACGCCGTTGACCATGTTGTTCACCAGCGCGCGCATCGTGCCGCTCATGGCGCCGGCGGCCACACTCTCATTGGCCGGCTCGAACACGATCGTGCCGGCGTCCTGCTTCACGGTGACCAGCGCGTTCACGTCATGTATCAGCGTGCCGTTGCTGCCCTTGACCGAAATCCGATCGGCCGAAATCGATACATCCACACCCTTGGGGATGGTGACCGGCATCTTTCCTACGCGAGACATGACTGGAATCCTTCCGTTGGTCGACGCAGATCAGGCGACATAACAAAGCACTTCGCCACCGACCCCGGTCTGGCGCGCCTTGCGGTCGGTCATCACGCCCTTGGGCGTGGTGACGATCGCCACACCCAGGCCGTTCATCACCGCCGGAATCGCTTCGCGGCCACGGTACACGCGCAGGCCAGGCCGGCTGACACGTTCGATGCGTTCGATCACCGGGCGCCCGGCGTAGTACTTCAGCGCGATCTCCAGCTGGTTCTTGCCATCCTCGGCGCGCACTGCAAAGCCGTCGATGTAGCCCTCGTCCTTCAGGACCTGCGCGATCGCTACCTTGATCTTCGATGACGGCATCGACACCACAGCCTTGTCAACGCTCTGCGCGTTGCGGATGCGGGTCAGCATATCGGCGATCGGGTCACTCATGCTCATAACAAACTCTCCTGCTCGTGCCTGCTCTTGCGGAACTCGGCCGATATCACCAACTGGCCTTGACGACGCCCGGGATGTCGCCCTTGAAGGCGAGATCGCGGATCTTGCTGCGGCCTAGCCCGAACATGCGGAAAGTGCCACGCGGGCGTCCGGTCAGTTCGCAGCGGTTGCGCAGACGCGTCGGGTAGGCGTTGCGTGGCAGCTTCTGCAACTCTAGGCGCGCCGCGTAACGCTCTTCGTCGGAACGCTTGGCGTCGTTGGCTGCGGTCTTCAGCTCGGCGTACTTCTTGGCGTACTTGGCCACGAGCTTTTCACGCTTGTCCTGACGCTGGATATGGGACTGCTTCGCCACGGGGCACCTCAGTTCTTGAACGGGAAGCGGAAGGCCGTGAGCAGCGCCTTGCACTCG
>DASQFA010000028.1:0-10596 GCA_035633375.1 Rubrivivax sp. | reverse complement strand
GCCCGGCTTGGCCGCGAGCGCCGCGCCGGGCCGCGTGAGCACGCGCTGGTACAGGGTCTTCTTGCCTTCGATCAGCAAGGGCGTGCGCGCCTGCGCCCACAGCGGCGTGACACTCAGCGCGTGGCTGCTGCCCACGGCAAGCGCAAGCACATGGCGGCGTTGAAACGGCATCGTCGGATCCTCGGCTCGTGGTCGTGAAATCGAGGGCGCAGGCGGCTACCTGGCCAGCGCGTCCTTGGCCAGCGGGTGGCCGGCATCCGCCGCCCTGCGCAGGTAGACCTGCGCCTTCTCGGGCCCGTCGGGCTCTTCGGTGCGGCCCATCTTCAGCAGCATGCCGTAGCGGTACAAGGACTCGGCGTCGCCGGCATCGGCGGCCTGCTTGTGCCAGCGAGCTGCTTCCACCGGGTTGGGCGCCGGCAGCGGGCTCTTGTCCTTGGACCACGTGTCCGGGTCGTAGAAGCTGCCGAGCATGCGCGCCGACACGCTGTCGCCCTTGTCGGCCGCGTACTTGTAGAGCAGGAACTGGCAGTCCAGCAGTTGGCCGGACTTGGCCAGGTCTTCGGCCTTGCTGCGTGCCTCGCCCGCCTCGGGGCCCGCCGTGATCGATTGGCGGCAGCTGTCCATCGTGAGCCCGGCCACAGCGGGCGGGCGCGGCATCAGCAGGTAGGCGGCGGCCGCAGCGCCGACCAGCAGCACGCCTCCCAGCACCAGCCACTTGCGCGACGACGTGCCCTTGATCGGCGGCGCGGGCGGCGCTGGCTCTGCTGCCGGCGGCGTGGGCAAGGGCGCTGCGGGCGGCAGCGCTGCTGCCGGTGCGGGTGGTGGAGGTGGTGGCGGCAGTGGTGCGGGTGGCGGGGGCGCAGGGGGCGATACCGTGACCGGACCACGCGGGTCGGGCGGTGGGACCCAACCGACCGGCCGTGTCGAGGGCCGGCGCATGTTGGCCGGCAGCGTGAACACCTCTTCGGCCTCGGCCCCGGCGTCGGTGAGCGAACGGATGCGCAGCTTGTAGGGCGAAGTGGCGCGCAGGTGGTAGGTCACGCCATGGTCGATCTCGAACCACAGGCCGTTGCCCTCGCGGCGCGGCTGCAGCGGCCAGAAATAGTAAAGCGCGGTCTTCCAGGCCTCGTCGGGATCGCGCGGGTCGAGGTAGCGCTCGCTGGCACCGGCCTGCACGATGGCGATCTCGCACAGTTCGGGCTCGCCGAGCTGTGCCACCACCGGGCCGGTGACATGGAAGGCGGCGGTGCCCGACTCGTGCTGGTCGGGGCCGCGCTGTATGAGTTTGGTGCTCATGGTCGGGGTGGAAGGTACGACAGCATGTTAACGGTGCGCCCCTGGAGCCTGTCGGGCTCGGGGCTGGCGGCCCATTTGCAGCCGACGCTCCGCAAGCCCGCGACGCGCCTACGCCACACTCACCTGCAGCGCCGGCGCGATCTCCCGGAGGATGTCGCCGAGCAGGCGGTTGTCTTCTTCGCCGATCTCGCGCCCCCCGGCAAAGCCGAGGTTGTCGAGCCCGAGCTGCTTGAAGGCCACCCCCCAGTCGAGGAAGTAGTTCGTCTCCAGCGGCGCGCGGCTATCGCCGAGCGCCGGAATGTGGTCGCGCACGGGCACGGGCGGCGCGGCGAACACGCCGCGCTGTCGCGGCTTGGGTGCCTCGGGCACGGCCGGGCGCTCGGCTTCGGGCAGATCGCCGAAACCCAGGTAGGACACATAGTCGTTGATGATGGTCGAGGCGATGCCCGCGGCCCGGTCGGCCACCATCTCGTGCCGCGTGGTGGCGGAGTCGAGCTGCTTGCGCGTGCGCTCCGCAATGCGCTCGACCAGCGCGTGGCGGTGCGCACCGCTGACCAGCTCGTCGGCCACGGCGATCACCAGCTTGGCATCCATGCGCAGGCCGGTAAGGGCGCGCTCGTCGCTCGCCAGGCTGCGCACGCGCTCGGTCCACAGGTTCAGCACCTTGCTCGCAAACTGGTCGAAGCGGTCGCGCTCGCGGTGCTTGGGGGGGGCCGCGGTGGCCGCGGTGGCCGATGTGCCGGCAGCGTCGGCCCACGGGTCGCCCCAGGGGTCGGGGTCGGGTGCTGCAGCGGCGCCAGGCGTGGCGGCGGCAGCGGCCGGCGCATCCTCGAAGCGCAACGACGCCACGTCGAGGTAGGCCCCGCGCACATCGCCTTCGATCAGCTTCATGCGCACCAGCATCTGCGCGAACTTGCGGAACGGGAACTCCTTCTCGTTGCACACCGCGTAGAGGCGGCGCCGCAGGTTCATCAGTTCGTCTTCCTTCTCCTTGCGCGAGGCATCGCTGCCGGCCGCGTAGAAGCGCCGCAGGTCGCGGTCCAGCATCTGCGCGCGGTCGACCAGGCGGCCGGCCAGCTGGCGTGTCTTCAACTTGGGCGAGAGCACCCGTTCCAGGTTGTCGACGAGAAAGCGCACTCCGCCATCGTTCAAGGCCATGGCCGAATCCCAGGCCAGTGCCGGGTGGGTGAAGTGCCTGGCGCAGCGTTCGGACTCGAGCATGCCGCTGCGGTTGACGTCGATGCGCTCGGCCGACTGTGCGGCGATGCCGGTCTCGCGCCGCGGCCCCTCACCGTCGGCGGCCGCGTACTGGAACACGCCGTCGAGTTCGAAGCCCGGGTTGCGCAGGAAGAATGTGTTTGCGAAGGCCTTGCCGTCCCAGTTCTGCAGCCAGTCCTCCTGCTTGTAGAGCTGGTACATCGAGGCCTCGAGCCGGGTGTCGATGCGGCTGCGCCAGGACTCCGGTGTGTCGCCGGGCTTGGCGACCAGTTCCATGTCGAACTTGGTGAGCACGAAAAACAGCGCGCAGGGCAGTTGCGAACGGGCCTGCGCGGTCGGGCCGTGGGTTTGTTCGACCCATTTGCCCACCAGCGAGGTCAGGTCCTTGACCTCCTGGTTGCTGGGCGGCATGCACAGCAGCATGCAGGTCAGCTCGCGGTCTTCGGTGTAGCGCTGGAACAGGTAGGCGATCTTGCCGCGCAGCAGCATGTTGCGCACGCAGAAGGCCTTCTCCTGCGCGTCGCTGGGCAGATCGAGCATCTTCTCGCGCGAGCGCGCGCCGGGAAAGTCGAGCAGGTCGGTGTGTTCGAAGAAGTTCCAGGGCTTGTCGGCCATCACCACCTTGATCTCTGCCACCAGCGCGGTGAGCGTGGCGCGCGGCACCTTCACCACCGGGCCGTCGCCGCCGCCCTCGGGCAGCTCGGGCACGACGCCGATCAGGTCCTGCAGGTCCTGCGGCGTGCCCAGGTGCTGCTTCACGATCTCGACGTCGATGATGCTGCGCGCGCGCGGCACCAGGCAATCGATGGCGGCACGCGCCGTGGCCGCGTGGCCCAGCGTCTCGAGCGTGCCGTGCAGCAGCTTGAAGACCTCGCTCAACTCGGGCGAGCGGCCCCACAGCAGGCTGTACAGCTCGATGCGTGCGGGTACCGGCAAGCGGTGGCCGAAGCGCGTGAGGGCGTCCCAGTAGCCGGCGCGGCGCAACGATTCGACCGAGGTCCTGAAGTTGGTCTCGAAGTACTCGCCGATGTCGTACATCGCGATCTCGTCGAGGTGCGCCGGTGCCTGGCGCGCCTGCGCCTCGAGCTGCGCGATGACTGCGCGAACCTGCTCTTCGGCCGGCAACTTGAGCGTGCGGTTGTGCTGATCGAAGTCCGACAGGAAACTGTTGCCGATGATCTTGACGATGTCGGTCTCGGTGAGCAGGCGCAGCTCCACCGGGTGCTGCGCGTCGCGCGTGCCGCGCACGATGGTGAAGCGCGTCACCAGGCCGGTGGATTCCTTGCCGCCTTCGGGGTTGATCTCCTGGATGAAGTTCTTGGTCGTGCCGGCAAAGTCGACCAGCAAGGCCTTGTCCTTGTTCTTGCCGAGCACCGACACCAGGTACGACTTGCCCGCCTGGCTGGGTCCGAAGACGCCCGCGCTGTTGCGCCGGCCGGACGAGGCGGCGAGCTTGCGCGCGAGGTTCTCGGTCTTGCGTGTGGCTTCGACGAGTGCGCGCTCCTCGGCCGCCACCTTGCTGGCGGTGGGCGCCAGGCGGGTCACCCAGGCGCGGGCGCGCGAGCTGGCCACGGCGAGCGCTTGCGCGCCGTTGAGAAGGGTTTGTTGAATCGGGTCCATCATGTCTCAGCTCCCGAGCAGGATGCCGGTGTCCAGCCAGTAGCCTTGCGGCTGGTCCAGCGTCTGCAGACGCAGCACCAGCTTGGTGGCGACGCTGCTGTCGCGACGGTCCTTGGCCTCCTTGATGCGCAGGTTGGGGTTGTCGATGTAGCGCTCTTCGGTGACCTTGTTCGTGGCCGTGCCGCCGCGCCGCGTGAGCTTGACCTTGACCGGCGTCCACGGGTTCACCACGCGCGCGTCGTCGGGCGAGGCGTAATCGATGAAGTACAGGCGCGACGCGGGCCACCAGGCCACCGGCAACTGCCGGAAGCCTAGGGGCATGGGGCCGCGGAACTCGAAGGCCTTGTCCTCGGGCAGCTCGTATTCGACATTGTCAAGGTCGAGATCGTCGTAGAACTCGTCTTCCTTCAGCAGCCGGCTGTCCTGGCCCACCTTGCCGAAGTACCTGGCGGTGGAGCGCGGGCGCAACTGGTTGGACTGGAAGTTGAAGTTTTGCAGCATGCCGTCGCCGAGCAGGCAGATCATGGCGCCCACCGCGGCGGTGGTCTTCGGGTCACCGACGGTGGAGCGGTCGTCGCGGAACGGATACCACTCGCCGACGCGGAACTGATGCAGCGCGATGACGCGGTGCGTGGGCAGCGCGGCGCTTTCTTCGATCAGGGCCCGCACCGCCGGCAGGCGCGAGGTGCGACCCGACAGGATGAGCACGTCGCAGCGGTAGCGGTGCACGATCTCGCCCAGTGCGCGCAGCATGTCGATGAAGACGCTGCGCACCGTCAGGTCGATGGCCGGCAGCGAAACCTCGAATTCCATCTCCTCGATCTTAAAATCGGCCAGCCCGGCCTTGGCCACCGCGGCGTTCACATAACCGAGCAGCTCCGTCGAAGGCATCGTGTCTTCGCTGAAGAATTCACTGAAGCGGCGTGTCGTGGCCGGCACGGGCGACAACGGGTCGAAGGCCTCGTAGGCCTGCAACAGACCGAGCGCGATGGGCGCGGCCACCTGCGCGGCGAACTGCTGGCGCCGCACGTACTCCACGGCCTGCTTCTCGCCATGGTCGCCGCCGACCAGCTGGTTCAACACGCCGTCGGCGCGCTCGCCCAGCCCCAGTGAGCGCATGCGCTTGCGCATCGGCGCGACCACGTGTTCCTGCACCACCTTGAGCAGCGCGTCGTCGCCCGCCAGGTTGAAGCCTTCGCGGAACTCCTGGAACGGCGTCATGGTCACGTGCGCACCGCTGCCCTCCACCGCGATGGAGGTGACGACGAGGTCGGTGGTGCCGCCGCCGAGGTCGATGGTCGCCAGGCGGAAGCGCTCGCGCGCCGCCGGGTCTTGCGCATTGTCGGGGCGGCGCGTGCTGTCGAAGAAGCTGCGCGCGTCGCCCGAGTAGTTCTGCGCCACCTGGGTGTAGAGGTAAACCGCCTGCGTGGCCGTCGCTTCGTCCCACTGCAGGATGACTTCGGGCCCGCCGCCATGGCGCTCGGCATGCACCATGCCTTCCAGCGTGTAGCGCAGCGTGGTGCTGCCATCGTCTTGCGTGTCGAGCTCGGCCAGGCCCAGCGACAGGTAGGCCAGGTCGCGCGCCGCTTCGGCGCGTTCCTTCAGGATGTAGCGCTCGGCCAGCGGCATGGCCGTGGGCATGGTCATGATGATGCGCCGCAGCCGGCGCGGCAGGTCGGCGTTGACCGGCCGGCGCAGCCGGTGCATCGGCGAATTCATCATCGCGATGGCCTGCACGAAGATCTCGGCCAGCGCAAAGGACGTGAGATGGCTGCGCGAATACAGCGCGCGGATCGCCAGGATGCCCTTGTCGGGAAACTGCTCCAGCGTGGCCGGCTTGACGCGGTGCAGCGGCTCGCCGAGATCGTTGATGAAGGTGGTGAAGGCCACGTCGGTGGCGAACGGCGACTCACCCGGTTTGAGATCCTTGGCGTTGACGCGCCACGAGTCGCGCTGCGCCTCTTCGTCCCACAGGTAGCGCTTGGGGCTGGACAAGCCGGAGGCGCCTTCGGTGCCCGAGCGGTGCGCGGCCAGCCGCGTCGCTTCGACACCCACGCGCACGATGGTCGGCCAGGCGAAGGCCGCCGACCGGCCACTGCGGATCGACAGGTGGTCGAGGCCGAACTTGGCGCGCGCAAACTCGAAGCGGCTCGGGAACGGGTGCGCGTAGACCTGCTCGGCACGGCTCAGGTCGCGCAGTTGCAGGCGCACGGCCTTCTTGATGTCGACCTTGGTCTCGGAGATGTCCGACTCGATCAGCAGCCCGCAACTGCGCGAGTTGCCCAGGTCCAGCACCAGGTCGACGTCGATCGGCGGCGTGCGCGGCTCGGTGATACGGTCGACGAGGCGGAACGACGGCACCATGTCCAGGCTGTGCAACAGATCGACGAAGGCGCGGTAGCGCGCCACCGGTTCGTTGCTGCCGTCCATGCGCTCGTGCACTTCGTCGTCGGTGAGCGGGCGGAAGGCGAAGCGGCGGCGCTTGCGCTCCTCGGCCTCGAGCATGGCCTTGTAGGTTTCGAGGCACCAGTCCTTGACCCAGCTTTCGGCGAAGTACCAGTCGATCGGGTCCTTCGGGCCGGGCAGCTTGAACTCGCGCCCGTTGCGCGCGTCGTCGGGCGAAGGCGCGAGGTAGGCCTCGTTCTCGACGAACTCCAGCAGCGTGGTGTCGGCCGCGATGACGAGGCGGTACTCGTTGCCGTTGTCGTCGGGCGAGGACAGCCTGGCCAGGTAGACGCGCGCCCAGTTCGTCGGCCCGCGGAAGTAGCCCTGGGCCTGGCGACGCAGCAGCGGCAGCGGCATCCAGACGCGTTCGAACATCTGCAGCACGGCCTTGACGTCGACCGAATACGACTCGACCGCGCCGCTGTCGACATCGCCACGGCGCACGCATTGCGGCACCTTGTCGTTGTTCATGGTCGTGCGCGGATCGAAGAAACCCCACTCCTTCGGCACATCGGAATGCTTGCCTATGGAAAAGCCCAGATCGAGAAACTGCACGCCGCTGCCCGGGATAAGCGGCACCACGTCGGGCAGGTTGTGCATCAGTTCGTTCAGGGCCATGGCGTTCTCGGTCTTCGAAGTGTCGGACGTATCGGGCGTCGGGGTCGAGCAGCGATCAATCCGTTCGGCGCAAGGGCGCCTTGCAGCGGTGTGCGTCGTGATTCATGTTGTAACAGATGGTCCGCCCCCCGGGCGAGCGCGCACGCACCCACTCGGGCTGGCCCGTCGATGGCTCATCTGCGCTTCATCTCCATGTTGTAGCGGCTGCCGTCCTTGTTGATGCCGCGGCATTCGGTCTGCCCGGTGCTCGAATTGCCGCATTCGATCTTTGGCGCGGCATAAGAGCCACCCCCTGCACATGGGATCGACTGGTTGCCTTCGATGGCCAGCTTGCCGCCACGCATCTGCCCCTGCACACCCCCGCTGCACACCGTGCCGTCGGGGCGGCGCAGCGTGATCTCGCCCTTGCCGTCCTTGCCGAACTGCACCGACAGGTCCAGCGGCTGCCCGGTGTTCGGGTCGGACAGGCCTTCGCCGGCTTTCCAGTCGCCTTGCAGGAAGTCCATCTTGCCGGCGGCTTTCGCGTCTTTGGGCAGTTGCATCGCCTTCGGGTCCGCGCCCGCTAGCGGCGGATCGGTCTGCGTCTTGTCGGACTTGGCGTTCGGGTCGTTCCTCGGATCCTTCTTCGGGTCTTGTTTCGGGTCTTGCTTGGGCTCCTGTTTTGGCTCCTGCTTCGGGTCCTGCTTAGGCTCCTGCTTCGGCTCCTGTTTCGGCTCCTGCTTCGGCTCCTGCTTGGGCTCCTGCTTCGGCTCCTCCCTGGCGTCCTTCTTGGCGTCGTCGTTGGGGTCCTTCTTCGGCTCCTGGCCCGGCATGGGCGGGTCCTGCTTCGGCTGCGCGGTTGTGTCGCCGCCAGGCATCGACGCCGCCACATCGGGGGGCTGGCCCATGCCGGGCTGCGAGGCCGCGGGCAACGCCGGGTCCACTCCCGGCATTGCCGCGGGGTTCTGCGCACCGCCACCGTCGACCGCGGCGCCAGGCCCAATGGGCCCCACGGCGCCACCCGGCCCGGGATCATTGCCACGGCCTTCGCGCGCCGCCGGGGCCGCGTCGTCGCGTGGCGTCATGCCGGGCAGGGCACGTTCGAGGTCGAAGCCCCCGTCGGGCGTGCAGCCGCGCAGCAGGCCAAGCAACAGCAGCAGGAGCAGCAGGGCCAGCAGCAGCCACAGCCACCACCACCGGCGCTTCTTCTCCACGACCAGGGCGCCGGGCACGCTCGCCGCCGCCGGCGTCGCGGCCAGGCCGGGTGCGGCTGGCGCGGCAGCGCTGAAGCGCGGCGTCAACACCGTCGGGTCGACGCTGCCGCCGCCCTGGTTCTCGAAGCCCCAGAACGCGATCACCGGTTGATCGCCCACGAGGTAGAGGAAATTGCCGTCCAGCGGCACCTTGGTGGCCTGCTCCAGCAGGCTGGCAAAGGCCGCGGCGCCGCCCGGCTGGCCGCCGCCCTTGCCGCGCAGTTCGCCGGCAAAGCCAATCAGCCGCGAACGGATGTCCTCCATGTCGAGCGCGTGCGCGGCCTGTTCTTCCGGGCTCATCTCGTGCCAGCCGCGCGCGCTGCCCGCCACCTCGGCAGTCCAGCGCAGTTCACCGGCATCGGCGTCGTAGGTGGGCTTGGCGAAGTAGTTGGCGTAACGATCGCCCAGCTTGGACTTGAGCATGGCGCGCAGCTGCACGTGGCTCTGCCAGGCCGGCTTGCCGAAGGCACCGAAGGAGCGGTAGCGATCGATCTTGTCGTGCGCGATCTGCGCACCGGTGGTGGGGGTGTTCATGCTGTGTCAGGGAGGGCAACTCGCGCTGCCGACCGCCTCCTTCATCTTGCGATTCATGTCCAACGGGTCGCCTGGCCTGAGCACGCGCCCGCCACCGGCGCTGGCGATGCACTGCAGGACCTGGCGCTCGCGCGGCGTGTCGGCGAGGTCGATGACGTTGATCTTGAGATTGGGCTTTTGCGCGCGCAGCGCCCGCGCCGTGGCGCAGGGGTCGCCGCCGCAGGAATCGGCGCCATCGCTGACGATCACGAGCACGCTGTCCGCGCTGTCGGAGGCGACGCGCCCGGCGCGCTCTATCGCCTGCGCGAGCGGCGTGCCCTGCTTCGGCGACAGGCCGTTGATCTCGCCGATGAGCGCGCCGCGTTGCGCCGCAGAGTAGAACTTGTCACGGCGCACCTGGTTGCAGGCGGTGAAGTCGACCAGGCCCACGTCGACGTCGGCGGGCAGGCCGCGGATCATCGCGTCGGCGGCGCGCTTGGCGGCGTCGAGCCGGCTCATGCCCGCGCCAAAGGGCGAGCGCATGCTGCCCGAGGCATCGACGATCAGCACCACCTCGGGTTCGTCGCCTGGCTGGCGCGGCTTGCACGCCTGCCGCTGCGGCGGCGGCAGCGGCGCTTCGCTGCGTGGCACCGGCGCAGGCGCCGAGGGTGGCACGACCGCTGGCTTGGGCGGTGCCGGTCGCGAGGCCGGCCGCTCGGGCGGCGCAGGCGGCTTGCGCGCGGCTGGTGCCGACGGCACCGGCGCGGGCGGCACAAGTGCGGGCTCGGGCACCGACGCCGCCGGTTCGGGTGCCGAGGCAGGCGGCTCGGGCGCCGGGGCAGGCGGTTCGGGTGCCGAGGCCGCAGGCGCAGGTGGGTCGGCTACGCACATCATCTGCGCCGCACGCTTTCGCGCCAGCTCTTCTTCGAGTGCGCGGTTGCGCGCCTCGGCCTCGGCAATGCGGGCGCGCAGGTCCTCGTCCTGTGAAGCGCCGCAACGCTTCAAGCCGAAGAACAGCAGCGCGAGCAGCAGCAGGCCGAGCAGGCCAAGCCCTACCCAGCGCTTCCACGACCCGCCACGGCCGGGTGGTGGTGGTGCCGGCGGCAGCGGCGGCGGCGGCAGCGGCGGCGCTTCGCCCGACGCGAACGTGGCGCCCGTCGCCGCCGCAACGGGCGCCGCCGCCGGCACCTGGGGTGTGGCCTGCGGCAGGGGCGCCGGTGCCGTGCCGGTCGCGGCATGCCCCCACATCACGTAGACCGGCTTGCCGCCCACGCTATAGAGCCAGTCGCCCGGCGGCACCTGCAGCGCGCGCTCGAGGATCTGCGCCACGACCTGCGCCGCAGGCCCCTCGGCGCGCATCTGCTCTGCCAGACCGCGGATCTCGGCACGCAGGCGTTCGGCACGCTGCAGCAGCTTGGCCCGGTCTTCCTCGGGCAACTCCGTGGCCGGCGTCACCGGGCCTTGCAGGCCGCTGCTCCAGGCGATGTCGCCATCGACACCGATGCGCGGTTGTGCCAGCAACTCACCATGGTTCTGGCCGAGCCGGCTTTTCAGGATGTTCGAGATCTGGTCGTGCGACGCCACCAGCGAACGGCCGTTCACCTCGAGCGCCTGAGCCGTGTTTCGCGGTGTCTTGATCAGGCTCTGCGGCACT